>NZ_JAPFPW010000009.1 GCF_026155325.1 Desulfobotulus pelophilus
CACCAGTTCTTCATCGTCAGCAAGCTCGATGCTTTGTGTTTCTTCCATGTCTTCCTGATCCACCAGTTCTTCATCGTCAGCAAGCTCGATGCTTTGTGTTTCTTCCATGTCTTCCTGATCCACCAGTTCTTCATCGTCAGCAAGCTCGATGCTTTGTGTTTCTTCCATATTTTCCGTGGAATCAGGGATTACTTCTTCTTGATCCTTTGTCTCTGTGCCGCTATGATCTTCGGGTATTTCTTCCGTGGAAGGTTTGTCTGCATTATCGATACTTTCGAGCAGTTTTTTGAGCTCCTGAAGTTCTTTGCCTTCCGGATCGTCAATACCTTTTTCCCGGCGGTTAAGAAAATCCTTCACAAGGCCGAGAAGTTCATACAGATGGGATATGGATATCTGGCTCCCACCTCCAGCAACCATTCCCGAAACGGTCTGAAGTATTTTTTCCCGCATGGTGTCGGCCATTTCAAAGGTGTTGTTTTTCCCTATGATAACGCCTTCGGGATTGCGCCCTTCCTCCATCATCTTTTTTAGATCTGCATTGATGGCTGTGCGGAGACTGGCAAAATTTTTTCTGCGGCTGCGGATATGTTGCTGGTCATTTCCGGTTTCCCAGATGTCCGGTATTAAGGTCTCCATGGCAAGATCTGGTATAAGCGCGAGATCAGCGTCGGATGTAAAGTGTTTACGGATGGTCATGATCAGGCGGTACTTGGGTGTGTTGGGATTGCGGTAGGGAAGATTGTCAAGGGCCTGATCAATACCCTTAAGGGACAGATTCAGATTCATGGAACCCCCGTAAAAAGGGAAAGGGCTTAGAGGCAGAAAAGGGATCTTTATTTTGATGTTTATATAAAGGTGGCTTCTATGGTATCTTCGGTCATGCATTCTGTGTTTTGTTTTATTAATCATAACAGAGATACGGGTAAAACTGCAACGGTGAGAAATATTGCCGCAGCCATGGCTCTTTCCGGAAAGCAGGTGCTTGCCGTTTTTCCTCCGGCTGCCGCTTGCCATGAAGGATGGTCCTCTTCCCTGTCTGTTGGAAATGAAATGGCAGAGGATGAAGTCATCAAGGGTCTTTATTTTTTGACTCCGGATTTTGGATTTCCGGAAGAGGATCTTTCATGGCCCATGATCTGTCAAAAAATAGAAACGATTCTTACGTCGTTGCCTGCGGATATGGTTGTTCTTTTGGATACACCTTCGGCTTTTTCGGCTTTTACCAGAGCTGGCCTCTTCCTCGCCCGTGGAGGGCTGATTCCTTTGCAGCTTGACGCCAGTTCCTTTGACCGTCTGGGACCTACCCTTGGTTTGCTGGAGTGGGTTCGCAGGGAAAAGCAGCAGGCACTGCCACTTCTTGGCATGATACCTGTACGTGTCAGGCCTCAACAGTCTTTGTCCCGCATATTTTCCGGTCCTGCTCTCAGTTTATTTAGAGCCAAAATGGCACCGTTCCCCGTTCCGGAAGATCCTCTGGTATCCAGGGCGGAGTTAAATGGAAAACCTGTTTTTTATGAAGATATCCTGTCTCCTTCCGCAAAATCCTATGGTATGCTTGCGGCGTGGATAGGGAGGTTTCTGTAAAAATAAAGAGAACAGGATGCTGCAAGGATCCCCCCCTGATGTGTGGTATAAGGGATGACGGCCGCTTTCTGTATCAGAAAAGGAGTGGATCTGTGAAAGTCAGTGATACCAGTGTAATTCAAAGCAGTGAACGGGAATTGATGGATACCATTATTGCGGAACTGGACTGGTCCGCCATTGAAACACTTCTGCGTAAAAAACACAGAATCGGTTTGCAGGACGATGTGAATTTCCGTGAAGGAGATATTGTGGTGCATGAAGGAAAGGTTGCCTATAAACTTTCCTTTGACGTGAAAATTACCCTTGATGTTGTTTTTGACCGTAAGGGGGAGTGTATCCACCTTTCTGCTTCGGGAAGTGATGAAGAAGGAACGGAAGAAGAGGATCTGCCGGACATGGAGCCGCGTATCCGATCAGGAGAGGTCCCTTCTGATCTTGTGGATATGCTTGAAGAAATTAACGATGGTGAGGAGAACGAAGAAACAGGATCACAGACTGATTCCCGCCATTCTTCAGAAACTTCCTGATCTGAACACAGGATACCCGGATTCCTTGATGGGGTTCCATGGAACGAGGTTCTTATATGTCTGATTCCACAGATGCTCTTACGGTAGTACGTGCCCACTTTGATGAGGTCCTTGGGGAGCATATTACTACAATTCTGGACATGGATGCCCTGCCGGCGGGGCTTGTTCTGAATATTGCCACCATTGTCTCTTTGGTATTGTTTGTGGAAAGGGAGTCGGAAAGAGATGAGTTTTCTGATTCTCCACCACTGCGGTATACGCGGGATAGTTTTTTTCTTGATATCCGCGAGATTGGTTTGGGAGCCGATTCAGGAGTTATGGGCGGGCTTGAGCCCCTGCTCAACTCCGGTCTTGTTAAGGAGACGGAGGACGGTTTTCTGAAACCCGAGCCTTTGGCTCATAAAATGCTTCAGGTGATCAATACTCTTTTCCCGGGTATGCAGGGAATGAATTTTGTGGCTTATGTGGTGCAGACCATTGACGAGGTGGTGTCAGACCGTAAGGATCTGCATGATGCTAAACGCTTTTTTCTGCAGACTCTGCAAATGCATTCGCTGGCAGGCCAGGTATCGGAGCTCTCCAGGGACAGAGTGGCAAATCCGAAAAAAGGGACCGTCGTTACGAGGGATAAGAGGGCTGTTTCCACGGAGTGGAACCGGAATGTGCTGCAGAAGCTAAGCCGCCTGCGAAGTCAGCGGGGTGCTTCTCGAACTGAAGAGTTGCAGATACGGGAGGTTTTTATTCCAGACAGGAATGAAGATGAGGACCCAGAGGCACCTTCTTCCGGTTCCGGTGAAAAGGAGGAGCTGGTCTCTCCTGTTTCCTCGGAAGTTCATGCTTTTGCAGAAGATTTTTCTGTCCCGTCCCCGGTTATAGAACTTTCAGAAATGGAAGAGTCAGCCGATGAATCGCTGGCAGAAGATTCCGCAGTCCCAGTCCAGACCGGGGTTCTTTTGGCGGATCCTGTTACGGAGGTACCCGATGAGGAAGAGCTTGCCCCATCATCTGAGGAGCCTCCCGCTTCCTCCGATAATGAAGAGGTCGCTGTTCCGGATTTTGACCCAGAGCCGGTTTCTGTGCAGGAGGCTTCCGCACCTTCAGAGGCTTTTCTGCCTCCGGAAACGGATGTCGGAAGACCTGAAGAAGAGAACCAAGAATCTCTTGAAGAAGTTATGGATGATAGAGATATAGAGGCTAGGATTGCGGCTTTTGAAGAAACGCTGGCCCTTACATGCCCTTTGTGCAAAACGGGGAAGTTGCAGGAAAACCAAACCGAAAAAGGGAAAGTTTTCTATGATTGCAGTCAGTCCAGCTGTCATTTTATCAGCTGGTCGCAACCCTTTCATTATCCCTGTCCCACATGTGCCAATCCTTTCCTTATTGCCTTTACTTCGGCCGATGGAAAGGAGGGGCTGAAGTGCCCGAGGGCTACCTGTGACTACTCGCAGGATGAACGGATTAATCCGGAGGAGTATCAGCGTAAAAAGAAGAAAAAGCGTAAGATTGTCCGGAGAGTCAAGCGGAAAGCATGATGCGACAATATATTGTTGCCTGAATGGAATAATAAAGGTTTTTCCGTAAAGGAAAAACCTTTATTGCGTGGCGGGTAACCATTGTGTTCTGGATGGCTGTATGGGATTTCGGTTGCCATTTTTTGGGCTATGCCGGACCGGCTCCATTAGAGAGAACATGTTTTTCCGGTATAAAACAGATAAATGTGCCTGAGAAAACAATTTTGGAAGCCACCCTGAGGGAGACAGCCACCTCATGTTTTTTTCCTTTGGAATGGAGTATTCTGGCTTCTGCTGTGATGCTATCTCCCAGTACAACGGGCTTTAGAAAACGGCATGAGCTTTCTCCGAGTACAACATTGGGGTGGTTGACTGCGAGCATGGCAGCATGATCCGCAAGTCCGAAAAGAAAACCACCATGGATCAGCCCGCTGGAATCAGCCACCATACAGTCCAGTGTCTGCATGGATAAGAGAGAGGTGCCGTTTTCTACCCGTTCGGGAGTACCACAGAGCTGGGTGTTCATGCTCTGATGTGTCTGGATATTCATTGACAATCAAAAACTCCTTTTTCATAAGTTGAGCGTAATGATTTTATGTTACATTGTAATCACAGATTGTACGATGAAGAAAAAGATCCTTTGTCCGGGGTCTTTGTTTTGTGTTCTGTACCTTAAGCGAAAGCGGATCTGCTGTTACGGGCGTCCGGTAAAAGCACTGATCGGTTCAGGGGCGTAGTCCAAGTGAGCGCATGCAGCCTTATGGACTGTAGGGGTAGAATGTTCCTGCTTTGACAAAAAATGGAGTTGCGGTTTCAGAGATATAAAATTCAGCTGCTCTATGGGGCCTTTATGATTCGGACCTTTCCATTGTCATACCATTCTGTCGACGGGTCACCCAAATCATGAAAGCAGAAAAAAGGCAATGGTTTTTACCCCCATCCGCAAAAATAATTAATAAAAATCCTTTATCTCCTGTATCACCGGCAGGGTGAACCGGAAACTGCTGCCTTCTGTTTCACTGGCGACCATAAAAATGGTTCCTTTATGGGCCTTTATGGCGAGATAACAGAAGTTGAGCCCGAGGCCGGTGGAATGGCCCTGGGTTCTGTTTCTGTTACCTATCTGCATATATTTATCAAAAATTTTTTCTCTGTTTTCCGGGGCAATGCCTGGCCCTTCGTCATCAATATAAAAAAGAATGGTGCCGTTTTCTGTCCAGTATCCTGCTGTGATGGTGCTTTGATCTGGAGAATGGGCAATGGCATTGGTAAGCAGGTTCTGAAAAACCCTCAGCAGAAGGCCCCGGTCACCGATAAAGTGAGGAGAGGGAGTCTCCTCGGATTCCATGGCGTTACGGATGGATATCTGTCTGATTCTGGCCTGTCCATGGATCATGGACAGCGCTTCTTTCAGTAGATCGGCTGCCTCCAGGCGTTCTGGAATGAGCTGGATCATTTTGTTTTCAAGCCGGGTAATGTCGAGAAGGTTGGATATCATTCGGAACATGGTTTCACAGCTGGACTGGGCGGCCTCCACAAAGGAGAGGTTGTCTTCTTTTGTGGTGTAGGAAAGGATGTCCAGATTGGCCACAACCTCTGCAATGGGCGCTTTGAGATCATGGACAAGGAGGTTGAAAAATTCCTGGCGGATCCTTTCATATTCCCGCAGCTGTTTATTCTTTTTTTCCAGCTGGCGGCGCTGTTTTTTGAGGCGCTCATTCAGGCGATGATTTTCTATGGCACTGATAATGAGACCGGCAAGCTGAAGAATGATTTCCCTGTCCTTAACGGAAAAGCTGCCGTCTCCTTCTTTATCCGTCATGGAGAGGACTCCCATTACCCTGTTGGCTGAAAAAATGGGTACCAGAAAAAAAACATCGGTTTTATAGCCGCCTTTGAAGGAAATGCCAGGGTTTAGGGTGTCTTTGTCCATGTAGAGGGCTTTTTTATTACGGATAACCCAGCAAGAAGGGCTGTCGGAGCTTACGGGCTGGCGGAGTCCTATGATTTCAGGTCGTGTGGAGGCAACAACTTCCAGAAACCGGTTGCCCCGTTTGAACATGATGGATGCTTTTTCTGTTTTAACCAGAAGGCACAGGGCTTCCAGCAGATGCTGAAGCTTCTGATGATCATCCAGGCTGGCACTGCTAGAGATGCTTGTGATGAGGGCAAGGGTTTCCAATATGTTTTGGTCTTTGTGCATGGAAAACTCCGCAGATCAGAGGTTTTTGGCTATGAGGCGACGAACCTCCTGGTGTTCCGGGTCCATACGCTGCAGTTTTTGCAGTATTTCTTCGGCCCGGAAGGTCTGTTTCATCGTCACATAAATCTTTGCAATGCGTAGATGGAGGTCAAAATCATCGGGCTCTTTTTCCGCGACCTTGAGGAACAGGGCAAGGGCTTCCTCATCATTGCCGGTGCTGCTTTTAGCTATGCCCATCATTTTCATGATGTCAAACCGCTTGGGAAACTGCTTGAGAATCACTTCAAACTGGTTGATGGCTGCATGGAAGGCACATGCATTCAGGCAGGATCTGCCCACATCTTCTCGTAGTTCCATTGGGCTTCCGGAGAGCCGAACGGCATTTTCAAAAACCGTTCCGGCCTTGTCGACTTTTCCTTTCTGTAACAGAACTTTGCCGAAATTGATGGCCCTGTCCACATGGCGAGGGCTGATTTTCATGGCTTTCTCATAAAAACGGAAAGCCTTGTCCAGGTCATTGCGCCGCAGGTAAATGTCGCCAAGATGGTGGAAGGAAAAGACATCCAGATGATTCATCTGCGCAGCTTTGACAAACCAGCGTTCGGCAAGATCAATTTCTTCGTTTTTAAAGAAGATTTCTCCCATAGTACGGATGGGTCGGGATGAGGTTGGGTCAGCCTCAATGGCTTTTCTGCATATAGGAATGGCTTCATCAAACTTCCGGGCCTCCATGAGGTTGCGGACTTCTTTGAGGAGACTCAGGGCCGGGGGAGGGTTATTGGCTCTCTCCACAACCTTTTCGATTTTGGAGCCGAGGGATTTCACCGTAATGGGCTTCAGCAGATAGGCGTCGATGTCGGATTCCGCGGCTTCGGCTACGATTTCACTGTTGGCTTCTGCTGTGATCATAATGACGGGCATATCTCTAAGTTCTTTGTCTGCCCGGATGCTGTCCAGCAGCTCTATGCCGGTCATAACCGGCATGTTCCAGTCTATAATGGCAAGGTTTACGGAAAATTGGCGGAGAAGCTGAAGCGCCTCTTTTCCATTACCGGCAAGGCGGTAACTGCTGCCGTAGTCAAGGATTTTGAGCATGCTCCGGATGGATCGACACATATTATCCATGTCATCCACGATGAGAAAACTCATTTTTTTGAGGTCGATCATGTTCGTCTCCGGTTATCTGGGGGAGCGTGAAACAGATGACAGGGGATGGGCGCCAGCTGTGTGACAGGTTTGTTAACAGACTCTATACGTGTTAACGGTCTTCCATCGGAAAAAACCTGTTTTCAGGTGAAGCATAAATTAAGTAACAGCACTGATATCCTAATTTTTATAAATTAGCAAAAAAGCCAGCATGTATCAATTGGCGAATGTATTTTTTCTGGGAAGAAGACAGTTCAGAAAGGAAAGGTGCTGCGGATCTTTTTCTTGCCACTTGCTGCGGAGTGGCGTATGAGGATGAAAAATATATGACCGACCGGTCACAAAGTGTAAGGAGTCCCCATGCGCCTATCCGATCCTCTTTTGAGGAAAACAGCCGAAAAAATAACAGCCGGTGAGCGCCTTGATTTTGAAGACGCCATGGTTCTTTACCGTAGTTCTGACCTGAATGGAGTTGGGCTTCTGGCCCACAGGGAGCGGTTGCGACGTCATGGCCTTAAGGCTTTTTTTATCCGGAACCAGCACCTCAATTACTCCAATGTATGCAGAAATCGCTGTGTATTCTGCGCCTATGCAAAAAATGAGGGAGATCCGAAAGCCTATACTCTCAGCCTTGAAGAAGTCAGGGACCAGCTGACTTGCCGGGCATCGGAGTCCATACGGGAAATCCATATGGTGGGCGGGCTGAATCCCCGACTTGATTTCCAGTATTTTGAAAATCTGCTTCTTCTTATCAGGGAGGTTCGCCCTGAAGCGGTTATCAAAGCTTTTACGGCTGTAGAGCTGGATTACCTTTCCGGAATAACTGGTTATTCCATAGAGAAAGTTGTGCTGCGTCTGAAAGAGGCCGGTCTTGCCATGATGCCGGGCGGAGGGGCCGAAGTGCTGAATGACCGCATTCATAAAGCCCTTTTTCCTAAAAAAATTACCAGTGAACGCTGGCTGGAAATTATTGAAACTGTTCATGATCAGGGAATCCCCACCAATGCCACCATGTTATACGGCCATCTGGAAACCCATGAGGAACGGGTAGAACACCTGCTGCGCCTTAGGGATTTGCAGGACAGAACAGGGGGGTTCTCTGCTTTTATCCCTCTGGCCTTTCATTCCGCCAATACCCCTCTTGCCCACCTGCCACCCACTTCCGGGGTAGACGATCTTCGCACCATTGCCGTGTCCCGGCTGCTTCTGGATAATTTTGATCATATTAAGGCTTACTGGGTCATGCTGGGTGAAAAGCTTGCCCAGACAGCTCTCTATTTCGGAGCAGATGATATGGACGGAACCATCGTTGAAGAGCGCATCACCCATACGGCAGGAGCTACTTCGCCGAAAGGAATGAGCCGTGAAGCCCTGATGTACCTCATCGAGAGCGCCGGTATGGTTCCGGTCGAAAGAGACAGTTTTTATAACCCGATCAGCGGAGAGAGCCATGGAAACCTTATCTGACAAGCTTTTGGATAAAGCTGTTGCCGGAGATCGTCTTTCAGAAGAGGAGGGGCTTTACCTGCTGCGCCATGCAGCACTTCCTGATCTGGGGGCATCGGCCCATGCGGTACGCAACCTGCGCCATGGGCCAAAGGTCAGTTATGTTGTGGACCGCAACATCAATTATACCAATGTTTGTGTTTCCGGCTGCCGGTTCTGCGCATTCTACAAAGATCGGGCTGAGCAGGGTGCCTATGTGCTGGATGATAAGGCCTTTTTTCAGAAAATTGAGGAAACCTTTGCCATGGGAGGCAGGCAGATTCTTTTGCAGGGTGGCATGCATCCGGATCTTGATATCCGGTGGCAGGAGTCCCTTCTCCGAAAATTGAAGGTGCATTTTCCCCGTCTGCATGTGCATGGATACTCACCCCCGGAGATTGCCTATTACGCGGATAAAGAAGGTATTTCTGATAAAGAATGCATACAGAGACTGGTTAAGGCAGGCCTGGATTCCATACCGGGAGGAGGGGCGGAGATTCTTGTGGATCGGGTCCGTCTGGAAGCTTCTCCCCGCAAATGTCTTACGGACCGCTGGCTTTCCGTAATGAAAGATGCCCATGAAACTGGGCTCAGGACCACTGCCACCATGATGTTTGGTCATTTGGAAACGGATGCGGAAATTATTGAGCACATGGAACGCCTGCGCAGGTTACAGGATGAAACCCAAGGGTTTACGGCGTTTATCCCCTGGACTTTTCAACCTCTTCATACCCGTATGGAAGGCAAATCGGCTACGGCTGTGGAGTATCTGAAGGTTCTGGCTTTATCCCGGCTGTATCTGGATAACATTGACAATATTCAGGCATCCTGGGTGACTCAGGGGGACAAAATTGCCCAGACAGCATTGTTTTTTGGTGCCAATGATATGGGAAGCACAATGATTGAAGAAAATGTTGTGGCAGCAGCGGGTGTTTCCTATCGCTTGCCTCTGACAACCATTCAGAGGCTGATTCGGGATGCCGGATTTGAAGCCGTGGAGAGGGATTGTTTTTATCGCTATGCGGAATGCAATTCGCATGAAACCATCTGATTTTTACAGGTAGATCATGAAAGATGCGGGTAGAAAGGTGCACAGAGCCCGGATAATCGTGCAGAATGGTGGCCGGGTTCTGGAAAATGCCTGGCTGCAGGTGGCCGGTGGCCGGATTCTGGATATGGGACGAGGTCGTACTCCTTCGGGTTGGGATGTACAGGATCATGGAGAAAAAGCTCTTTTCCCATGTTTGGTGAATGCCCATACCCATCTGGAGCTTACGGCTACAGGCCTTGTGGATGCACGGGGAGGGTTTGAGCTCTGGATTAAGCGGCTGATGGCGGCACGCAGTGATTGCACCAGAGACGAACTTCTGATGGGTGTCCGTAAGGGGATTGCTTTCATGAAGGAGCGGGGAACTGCTGCTGTAGGAGACATTGCAACTCTGGGAGTTTCGGAGGCAGAGTGCTGCGCGTCCACACTTGGCGGTGTGGTTTTTCATGAGGCTGTTGGCTGCAGACAGATGGATACAGTACCCGAAAAAAATGTTACCCATGGGCTGAGCCGGAGTGTTGCCGGTCATGCAACCCATAGCACAGCCCCTTCTGTTCTCCAGGCCCTGCACCAAAGAGCCAGAAGAGCGGGGTTGCCCTTTTCCATTCATTTGGCCGAATCCACAGGTGAAACAGCATTTATCTGTGGAGAGAATGCTTCGTGGACAGAATTTCTGGAAAGTCGCGGAGTGGATATTTCTGGCTGGCCTTTACCCGGTATATCCTCTGTCCGTTATGCGGCAAATCTTGGAATCATCGGGCCCGGAACCCTTTGTGTTCATCTTCTGCAGGCAGAAGCCGAAGATATTCGGCTGGTTGCCGATAAAGGTTCATCCGTGTGCCTCTGTCCCAGAAGTAACGTATATCTCCATGGCATGCTGCCGGATCTGGCCACTATGGTGAATGCTGGCCTGAGACCCTGTCTTGGTACGGACAGCCTTGCCAGTACACCCTGTCTGGATATGGTCCATGAACTGGCCTTTGCCGCCAGGCGCTGGTCTTGGCTGGAGCCTGCATTTCTCCTCAATATGGCCAGTCTGTACGGAGCGCAGTCTCTAGGGATTGCAGATGCCTATGGTTCCCTTGAGCCGGGTAAGCGGTCCTGTTTCATGGCTGTGGATACGGACGGTAATGATCCTGTGGGTGATTTTATTGAGGGGAAAGGGGAGCGGGAGGTGTACGGATGACCTCTCCCCTTCGTATCGGCCGTATCGACTATCTGAATGTATGGCCTGTTTATCACGGATTTGATCTCTGGGGTCCGCCGCCGGACACTCTGGTTCATACGGCTCCTCCTGCTGAACTGAACCGGATGCTGGAACAGGGTGAGCTTGATGTGTCGGCCGTATCAGCCTTTGCCTACGGGCAGAATTACCGGCACTGGCTTCTGCTCCCCGGGCTGGGTATCGGTTGCGATGGTCCTGTGATGAGTGTGCTTCTGGTCAGTAAACGGCCCATTCATGAGCTGCACGGTGCCAGGCTGGGGCTGAGTCGGGAATCTGCCTCTGCAGCGCATCTTCTTCGCTATGTTCTCTCCATGGTCGGCGTGCATTGCTTTCTGGACACCATCCGGGTGAGGAGTCAGGAAGATCTTAGGGGCTTGGACGGTGGCCTGGTTATCGGAGACGCCGCACTCTGCGGTCACTGGTCTGCAGTATTCCCATGGGTGTATGATCTGGGCAGTATGTGGAAGGAAATGACGGGCCTTCCTTTTGTTTTTGGTGTATGGGCCGTGCGCCGCAGTGTGCTGGAGGAAAGGCCTGCTGCCGTGCAAAAGGTCATTGCTGCGTTTCTGTCATCCATGGCTCAGGGGGAGAAATCCCTTGCCGCCATAGCCCGGCGTTCCGTTAAGGAAAAGGGTCTGGATCCCGGGGTGGCAGCTGCCTATTTCCGGTGCCTGCAGTATGATCTGCCGCCCTCCCACATTCAGGGATTAAACAGATTTTTTCTTTGCATGACAGAAATGGGAGTGATGGAGGAGTGTCCTGCCCTGGATTTTGTCTGTCTGCGAAGTGCGGATTCCATCAGGCAATGTCCGGATTGTTTTTATGCTCTCTGACTCTGTTGTTGAATGATGGGTGACAGGGCAGCTGGCAGGGAGCCATGGAAAGGGCACTGACAAGGTAGTGGCCGGGTACGGCATAGGTGATGGAGGTGGGCATGGCATAGGTTGCGGTTCCCTGATCCAGAACGCCAACATCCTGCAGGCTTGAGAAAAGGAGCCCCAGGGTTTTACCCGTATGGGGATCAAAAACAGGCGATCCACTGGCTCCGCCGTGGCTCATGACGCTGATGGCGAAAGCCGATGGTTTTGGCTTGGGGAATGGGATGATGGCACTGATGATGCCCTTTTGAAGGGTCGGTCCCAGCTGAATGCCAGCGGGGCTTTCCAGAGCCCTTTTCCCGGAAGGAAACCCTGCGGTGGCTACCGTCATTCCTTCCTGCAGGTCGGCATGTTCCTCAAGGTCGAGAAAGGGCGTTTCCGAAACGGCCATGTGTACAAGGCCGATATCCGGAGCCTGTTTTGTGGAATCAGCATCCTTGGCCAGGGTGTCCATACGGAGGACGGCTGCCACATCAATGCGTAAGGCCATCATTGCCGCCTTATCTCTGACCAGAAAAAGCCCCTGTATGCACCAGTCGCTATCCGGAATGCCGTCAGGCCGGAAAACTTCCCTGAAAGCATTGATAACATGGGCATTGGTCATGGCCAGGCCGTCTTCCCGTACGAGAAAACCCGTTCCGATTATGGGGGGCAGTGGTCCTCTCTGACCGGGTGCCCTGTATTTCGGAATAAAGGCGAAGATGCCGGGTCGAATGCTTGCGTAATGATCCTGCAGGGACATGGAAACTCCGGATATAGTTAGGACATAAGGGTTTCTGCCTTTTTGGATGACTCCACGGCTGATCGGTATCTTGATTATCCTGAATGGGATGGAAGGTAAAGAGTGGTGTGAACTTCAGGCTTTGAAAGCCCGGGAGAGGGCAGGTATGGCAGGATGATTCCGACGTTGTACTGTTGGCTGATGGATCATTTTCTCTCTGGGGAGATCCTGACTGGCAAAGAATATCGTAAGAACGGTTTCTGCTTCTACCGGATTGGGGAGGCTGATTTCTTCTTCGGCACTGAGCAGGGAATTGCAGATTCCGTCCAGAGCAATGGCAAGAACAATGGGTTCCCCCATGGGAGGAAGCAGTTGTTTTTCCATGGCGCCGGCAAAAAGAGCCGCCAGATCTTTACGTAGCCTGTGCTGTTTTTCTTTGAGGAGCATGGAAATCTGAGATCTGACAATGGCATTGATACCAAGGGTTTCGGAAAGAAAAAGCCGAAATATTCCTATGTTTTCTCTGTAAAGGTCAATTTTTTTGGCCACCCACAGGCATATTTTTGTGAAATCATCCAAATCACAGCGGGCCACATCTTCCAGCTGCCGACACATTTCTCCCGTTTTTTCGAGAATCATGGCTTTGTACAGGGCTTCTTTGTTTGGAAAAAAATTATAGAGAGAACCTACAGAGAATTCCGAATCCCTAGCTATTTCACTCATGGACACTTTATGGAAGCCCTTTTTTGCAAAAAGATCCAGAGCTGTATTGAGTATGGATTCCCGCCGTTGTACAAATTCCCTTTCTTTGCGGGATGGGGGCTGGGCAAAAGCCGACATAGGAAATCTCCTGGATAGGGTAATTGGTAGGTACGGTGTTTTTATATATAAAACACATCTTTTTGCGATTTGTCAATTCTATGTTTTGAACGCTGTTCTTGGGGGTTGCGGAAAAATCCATGGAAATAAGGCCGCTGCCTTACTTGTGCGGATCCTGTAAATTCGTTACAAGGTTAGGAACAGGGCCCTCGCCATCTTATCCTGGAGCGGAGGGACTGACAGTTCCAGCTCTTCTAGTTGAAAGGGGTGATGGCATGGATATGGGTGGGAAGGACCTTTTGTATGCGCAGAGTGGATCGTTATTTTTTTTCTCAGATGCTGTTACCATTTGTTCTGAACATTCTTTTTTTCACCTTTATTTTTCTGGTCACACAACTTCTTGAAATAGCCGATCTTGTCGTGAATTATGGAACGGGCCTTGGATCCGTGGCAAGGCTTTTGGCCTATGCGGCTCCTTTTTTCCTCCAGTTTACCATTCCTATGGCTGTAATGATGACAGTTCTTGTTACCTTTCTGCGCATGTCCGGTGACAGGGAAATCCTCGCCCTCAAGGCGGGAGGGTACACCATATGGCGGTTTCTGCCATCTGTGGTTGTGTTTTGTCTGCTTGCGGCCCTTCTTACTGCCCTGATGACACTGTACGGGCTGCCATGGGGTAAGCTTGAGTCCCGGCAGCTGATCACGCGGCTGGCCATGGAGCACGGAAGCATGGCCTTAAAGCCCATGGTTTTTAACGACATGTTTTCAGGGGTAACCCTGTATGCGGGGGAAGTTGATCGCACAGGCGGGAAGCTTGGGAATGTTTTTGTTGAGGATTACAGAGAGGAGGGGGTGGGAACGGTTATGGCCCCTGAGGGCCGTCTGCAGATGGACGGCAACACGGGAGTGGCCCTTCTCCGTTTGGTTAATGGCGTGATTCTCCGGGGGGAGGATGGTGAGAAGGAGGTTCATGTGACCGCCTTTGAAAGCTATGATCTGACATTGGATCTTACCCGTGAAAAAGCAGAGGCCATGGCCCGGAAGCCAAAAGATAAAGAAGAAATGGGTTTTTACGAACTGAGGACCTATACGGCAGGGCTTCCTGAAGGAAGCAAACGATACAATGCGGCTGTGATCAAGATTCATGAAAAATTTTCACTGCCAGCGGCCTGCCTTGTGCTGGGAGTTCTGGTTTTTCCCCTGAGCATCAGTTCCATGGACAGAAAGCGTTCCGCAGGGCTTGGCAGCGGCCTGCTGGTTTTTATGCTGTATTACACGCTGCTGACCATGGGCTGGTCCTTTGGGGAGAGCGGTATGCTGCCTCCCGGATTTGCCATATGGTTGCCCAATATTGTGCTGGGGTGTCTGGCTGTCTGGCTGCTTGTACGGGTGGCGGCTGAAAAACCCCTTCTCCCTGCTGTTCTCCGCTATGGAAGGAGGAAGGCATGACCCGCCTGGACCGGTATATTGCCGGTGAGATATTGCGGTATTTTTTAATGATCCTCCTTGTTATTTCCGTTATTTTTGTTGTGGTGGATTATCTGAGCAATGCGGATAAATTTTTTGCCGCCGGTCTCTCCCTGCCAAGGGCTGTAACCTATATTGCCCTGAGGCTTCCAAGGGAAATTGCCCAGCTCTTACCTCTGTGCTTTTTTTTAAGTGTTCTCGCCGTGCTGGGTCTGGTGAACCGTTCCAATGAGCTGATTGCCCTTAAAGGAGGGGGAATAGGTCCCTGGGTTCTGCTGCGTCCTGTTCTGATTGGATCTGTCGGTATGAGTCTGCTGGGACTTTTCATGGCCGATACGGTGGCGCCCATGGCTGCCTCCGAGGTGAATGCCATACGATTCAACGAACTGAGCCCCGCCAGTATCAAGGTAAAGCGTAAGGAAAACATACGGATCCGTCAGGATGATTTTTTTATTTCCATCCGTCAGGTGGATCTGGACAGAGGGCAGTTGCAGGGGGTGCGCATTCACGAAGTGACAGAAGCCGTATTTTTGCCGAAGCGGCGGATTCTGGCGGAGAGGGGTTTTTTTACGGCTGACGGATGGTTGCTTGAAAAGGTCCTGGTGCAGGAAATGAACCCGGAAACGGGCAGTTTCACCAGCCAGAGTTATGCATCCCTGCATGTTCCGGTTGCACTGACCATAGAAGATTTTGAGCGTATCCGAAAAGCGGCCGAAGAAATGGGGATTCGTTTCCTCTGGGACTATATTCACAAGATCCAGAAGGAAGGCTATGATGTGACAGGGTATCGCGTGGATTTTTTTGGAAAGACCGCCTTTCCTTTTGCCAGTCTGGCCCTGTGTTTCCTTGCTGTATTTATCAGTCTGCGGCCTGCCATGAAGAACAATATGGCCATTGGCATGGGCTATGGTATCGGCATCGCTTTTTTGTACTGGGTCTGTTACAGTTTTTCCCTTTCGCTGGGTCATGGGGGCGTACTTCCGGCTGTTTTTGCGGCCTGGATGCCCAATCTGCTTTTTGGTGCCTTAGGTGTGTACGCCCTTCTGGGTCTGGACTGACAGGATGGAATCAATGCCTTTCTCCTTTTTTTCCCCGCATGTTCAACAGCGAATCTGGCCTTCCCGGGTGAGTCTTCCGACAAAAAAGGGGCCTCTGATCTGGATTCATGCCCTTTCCCTTGGGGAAGTGCTTTCGGTCTTTCCTCTTGTGGACCTTCTGATGGAGAAGAGGCCGGATATGCAGATCTTTTTTACGGTGTCTACCCGAAGTGGCATGGATGCGGCCATGGATTCTTTGGCACAAAAGGTGGCAGATATCCGGTATTTCCCGCTGGATCACCCTCTGGCCGTCAACAGAATGTTGAAGGATGTCGAGCCGGATGTTTTTATTCTGGTGGAAACGGACGTATGGCCCTTTTTCATGCGTGCCATTCAAAAGAGAAATATTCCTTCGCTTTATGTGAATGCCCGAATATCCCAGAAAACCTTTGCCGGTTACCGTCGTCTTGCACCAGTCATGGGACCTGCCCTGAAAGCTTTTCACAGCGTGTTTCCCCAGAGTTCTGTGGATGCAGAACGGCTGCTTGCACTGGGGCTTGATCCGAGAGTGCTGGAAGCCTGCGGAAATATGAAGCATGATCGTTCCCTGCCGGACCCGGAACAGTCTGCCCTTGATCCTGTCCGTACCCTGATAGGCCGTCAATCCCCTTCGTTTGTATGGGTCTGCGGGAGCATCCACCCCGGAGAGGAGCAGGTTGTGGCCGAAGCGCTGCGGCACAGAGCCCTTGAAGGAAGAAAAATTCTGACTTTTCTTGTTCCGAGACACCCGGACAAGGCTGTTCAGTTTTGTGAAAGTTTGCAATCCATGGGTCTGGATGCCTGCCTGTTGTCATCACTCCCGAAGGACAATCAGCGGATTGTGGTGGTGGATTGCATGGGGATTCTGAAGGATCTTTACGGGTTGGGACAGGCTGCACTGGTAGGCGGTAGTTTTCTTCCCCTGAGGGGACATAATCCCCTGGAACCTGCCATGGCCGGGATCCCTGTTGTGATGGGCCCCGGTACGGAAGATTTTCATGAAAGCTGGCAGGGGCTTTGTGAGATTGGGGCGGGTTTTCCTCTGAAAGACGGCGCCAGTCTGGCTGCAAGAATTCTTTTCTGGATGGATCATCCGGAAGAGAGAACCAGAGCAGGCCTGGCAGGAAAATCTTTTGTGATGAGAGGAAGGGGAACAACCTTGCGCATTTTTCAACGGATATGCAGCCTGTCGGGAGGTAGCTGGTGCTGAAACAGAAAATGGCAGACCGACTCCGCCGTTCTGGAAAGAACCGGGACGCGGGCGACTATGTTCTTTCCGGCCTGGCTTCTCTTTATAACGCAGGCCTGACTTTCAGAAACCGGCTTTTGGACAGAAAGAGGGGGGTTCGATATCTGCCTGTACCCGTTATTTCCGTGGGTAATATTGTGGCTGGCGGTACGGGTAAAACTCCCATGGTCCGGACCCTTGCCCGCATGCTGAGTAAAATGGGTCTGAAGGTGGCCATTCTCAGCCGGGGTTACGGGGGAGGACTGGAAAAAAAGGGAGGGCTTGTATCGGACGGAAAGGAGATTATCTGTTCTGTCTCGGAAGCCGGTGATGAGCCTTTTTTGCTTGCCGAGACAAGCTCCGCCATGGTCTATGTGGGAGCGGATCGCTTCAAAAACGGGCTGGATGCCGTGGCAAGGGGAGCGAATATCATTCTGCTGGATGATGGTTTTCAGCACCGCAGGCTTCACAGAGATCTGGATCTTGTTCTGGTGGACAGCCGGTACCCTTTGGGTAATGGCAGGCTCCTTCCCAGAGGAATCCTGCGGGAAGATCCCGTGGGGCTGCTGCGTGCCCATGCCCTGATTTTCACTCACTGGACTTTTTGTGAAACCATACCCAGGGAAAGGGCCGAAGCTCTGTGCGTATGGGCGGAGCAGGCTGAATTGCCCTGCTTTTTCTGCCAGCACAGACAGGTGGACCGGGCCCTTCCTCTCCCCCCCCCTGAAAAGGCAGGAAAGCTCATGGTTTTTTCTGCCATCGCTGATGGAAGGGGCTTTGCCGATACACTTCGCCAGCAGGGACTGACTGTGGTGCTGACCCTTATTTTTCCGGATCATCATTCCTATGGCCCTTCCGCCATGCACCAGCTGGAGGCAAGGGCCAGGGAGGCTGGTGCGGATGCTTTGGTAACCACCGCCAAGGATGCGGTGAAACTACCGGTTCCTTCAGAGTGGTCCATGCCTCTTTACGTGAAAGATGCGGAAGTGAGTTTTCGGGATCATGCGGCTTTTGAGGAATGGCTGGAAGGCCGGATACAGGATTTTCTTGAGGAGGAACAGTCATGATCCCAGATCCACTGCGGGTTCTCTGCATAGGAGATAATCGGCCCGGTCATGAAAAGCAGACACAGGCCATGCTGGATGCTTTCGGAAAAAGGGCTCCCGTAGAGTTTCGATGGTTCCGGGTTCCCGATGGACGACGGTTTGCTTCTGTTTCGAGGCTGCAGGCTCTGGTTGCAGAAATTCTTCCCGTATCAGCGGATGGCATACTGGAAAGCTGGGGTTGGAATACAAAGGCTTTCCATCCCCATCTGGTGATGGCTACGGGCAGCCATACCCATGGTGCTCTACTTGTGCTGGGCCGTTACTACAGGGCCAGAACCCTTGTGTGCATGACTCCGGATTTTTTTGTACGGAAGACAGTGGACCGGATTCTTTCTCCCATGCATGACGGAAAAGAAGAGGACTCCCGCCTGCGTGTTACTCTGGGGCCTCCGTGCAGGCAGATTGTAAGGGATAAAAGGTGTTTGGACAGAGGTCTGATCCTTGTGGGGGGAACGGATGCCTCCAGTCATGTGTGGGATACTGGTCAGCTGATGAAAGCAATTGGAGACGTGCTGAATCAGAGTCCTATGGACAGCTGGGAAATCGGCTCTTCACCCAGAACTCCGGAAGAAACGGAAAGGGTCCTTGCCGAATATGCGCGGGAGCGGCCTGATGTTTCCTTTCAGCCCTTTTCAGTTGCTCCACGTGGATGGGTCGAACAGGCCTATGCCCGGAGCACGGAAGTCTGGATCAGTGCCGACAGTATCTCCATGGTGTATGAAGCCCTTACGGCTGGATGCAGGGTAGGAATTCTTCCTGTGCAGTGGCGTAAGAGGAAAAATAAATTTCAGAAAAGCCTGGATTTTCTGCATGCAAAGGGCTGGGTCGTGTATCCCGGAGAAATGTTCAAGGAGGATATGCCCCTGCTGGATGAAGCTGGAAGGGCGGCAGAGGAGGCCGTGACGGAATGGTGGGGAAAAAAATAACCGTTTTACAGATATTGCCGGATCTGGAAACCGGTGGCGTGGAGCAGGGAACCCTTGAGCTGGGCAACTTTCTCGTAGCCTATGGTCATACATCTCTGGTTATTTCCAGAGGAGGACGCATGGTGGAGGATCTCGTATCCGGAGGAAGCCAGCATATTTTCATGCCTTTTATCGGAGAAAAATCTCCCCGTCCCCTTGGGCATATACCCGCACTGAGAAGACTTCTGCAGAAAGTGGATGTGGTGCACCTGCGTTCCCGCGTTCCCGCATGGGCTGGCTGGCTGGCGTGGAAGAGTCTGCCGGAAAAAAAACGTCCTCTTCTTATCACAACCTTCCATGGGGTGTATTCCGTTAACAGCTACAGCGCCATCATGACAAAGGGAGAGCGTGTCATTGCCGTTTCCGATGCTATCCTGCAACATATCCTTGCCAATTACTCCATGGATCCCGAAAGGCTGATCCGAATTCCAAGGGGTGCGGACAGTCGGCGTTTTGATCCGGGCCTGGTTTCCGCAGAGAAAAGGGAGGCTATCCGGAAAGAATGGGGGTGCGGTCAAGATTCGCCCCTTATTCTTGTTCCTGGGCGTTTTTCCCGGATTAAAGGACAGGATTTTGTCCTTCAGGCCATGGAGGGTTTGAGAGAGCTCCCATGGCAACTGGTTTTTGTGGGGGATCCTGCTGAAAATCCAGCCTATGCGGAAGAACTTGGCAGAATGGCTTCCGGTTTTGGAAAAAGAATAGTTTTGGCTGGCTATCGCAAGGATATGCCGGAGGTCATGGCTGCATCCGATCTGGTTCTGTCTCCTTCCCGGCAGCCGGAATCTTTTGGCCGTGTTCTTGCCGAAGCGGGCATGATGGAAAAGCCTGTTCTGGCTTCTGCCCATGGAGGCAGTCTTGAAATTGTGGAGGATGGCAGGACCGGGTTGCTGTTTTCTCCGGAAGACGAAGATGATTTCAGAAAAAAACTGCAGATACTGCTGCAAAATGATGCGGTGAGGGAATCCATGGGTAAAGAGGCAGGCAGAAGAATTCGGGCGCATTTTACCATCGAAGCCATGTGTTGCAAGACACTGGAACTGTACCTTACCGTGTTGGAAGAAAAAAAGGGGCCGGGCTGGCAGCAGGGGGGGGAGAACCGGAGAATACCCCAGTGAACGCAGGCAGGGTGGCTGGCACCTCTGCCTGTTGTTGTGTTTAGAAGAAAAGAAAAAGACAAAGGCCGATACCCAGGGCGAATCGGTACAGCACAAAGGGCAAGAGCCCCATTTTTTCGATGATTTTCAGGAAGAAATGAATGCACAGAAGGGCGCTGACAAAAGAAAGGGCGGCTCCGGACAGGAGGGCTGCTATGTCATAGATGGCGGGTTCCCGGACAAGTTTATATCCCTGATAGAGGGTAATCAGTGTAATAATGGGAATGGACAGCAGGAAGGAAAAGCGGGCCGCACTTTTGCGGTCAAAGCCCAGCATCAGCCCTGCGGTGATGGTAATGCCGGACCGGGATGTGCCCGGTATAAGGGAGACGGCCTGAGCAAGTCCGATGATCATTGCCTGTTTCAGATTCATACCTTCCATGGCAAGTTTTTTTTGACCCCGCACATCCGCCAGCCAGAGAAGGGCTCCGAAAATAAGGGTGGTTCCGGCAATCACAGCGGCTGATCGCAGGGTTGTTTCAATGAATCCTCCTGCCAGAAGTCCTGCCAGCCCAGCCGGTATGGTGGCAAGAATGAGAAACCAGGCCATTTTCCCATAGGTAGTCATGTTTCCGGAAAAAGAGTTCACCCATCCATGGAAGAGCTGGCGGATATCGTCTTGGAAATAGATGATTACGGCCAGAAGGGTGCCGGTATGCACGGCGATATCAAAGGCCAGGCCCTGATCTTCCCACCCCAGCAGGGCAGCGGGCAGAATGAGGTGGGCAGAGGATGATATGGGCAGAAACTCCGTGAGCCCCTGAATCAGAGATAAAAAAATAATTTCTGCAGCTCCCATGGGCAGGTCCTTTTGAATAGGTAAGAATGAGAAGGGCGGTTTGTTTCCGTCACCCATAGAAAGACCCTCAAGGGCCGGTTTGTCAATGGAAAAAGGCTGTCCGCGATGGCCTTGTCCCTATGGCAGGACGCTTTGGATGAATGCCAGAGTATGCCATAACCCCGAGACAAAAGGCCGCTCCTTCAGGAGTGGCCTTTTGTCATGGATCGTTTCCAGCTTCAGCGAGTATGCAAACAGGGTTGTTTCCCACTCGATATCGTTACGGTGTCAGATTTTTACAGATCGGACTTGCTCAGCCTGGAAGAACAAGCGTTTTCGGTAACGTTTCACACGGCTTCGCATTTTCTGTTACCGGATCCAGCCGTTTACCTGCTCTTCGTTTTCAGCAATGAACCGCTTGGCGTTTTCATAACGGTCGGAGTTGGGTTGCTGGTCCCATGCCATGACCATCTGAAGCTGGTTGGGGTCTTCCCATGCAAAGTTGTTCAGAAGGTTGTATACTTCCGGCATATCTTTTTTCAGTCCTTTGCGGACAATGGTGTGAATGAATTCTTCTTCACCCAGTGAACCCCTGGGGTCGTCAAGATATTTGAGATCCCAGGTTCCGAACATCCAGTGAGGGGACCATGCCGTAACCACAACCCACTCATTCCGGCGGATAGCCGTACTCAGGGCTGCTGTCATGGTGGCACCACTGCCTTCAACAAGCTGGAGTCTGTTCAGCTTGTAATCTTTCATGGCCTGTTCGGACAGGCGCATGAGACCTGCGCCGGGATCAATACCCACGATACGGTTTTTGAACTTGGCAGCATGCTCATTGATTTCTTCTATGGAATCAATGGTTACATAGGATGGAACTGCCCAGCCCAGCTTGGCTCCGCCAACAATGGGACCCAGGTCTTCAATGCGGTTTTGGAAGCTGTTGTAATAATCTGCATGGGTAGCGGGCAGCCAGCCTGTGACCATGCCGTCCACGTTGCCTGTTGCCACAGCCTGCCACATTGCGGCAGCTGCCACGGGAAGAATTTCCACATTATAACCCATTTTTTCCTGAAGCACGGCCTTCACTACGTGGGTGCTGGCTGCTGCGCAGTCCCATTCAACGTAAGCCAGACGGACTTTCTTCTGCGCAAAGGCCATGCCTGTGCCAGACAAGGTAAGAACCAGCACGGATGCCAGAATGGTTAAAGCTGTTTGTTTTTTCATGAAAGGGCTCCTTTTTTGTTTAATGTTTGTTGGCTCCAAGGTGCTGCAGCACCCGGTCCAGAATGATGGCCACAATGACGATACCGATACCCGCTTCAAAACCGCTGCCCATCTGAAGGCGCTGAATGGCTCGCCATACTTCGCCGCCAAGTCCCCTGGCTCCGATCATGGCGGCAATGACCACCATGGAAAGAGCCAGCATTACGGTCTGGTTGACTCCGGCCATGATGGTGGGAGTTGCCATGGGCAGTTGCAGTTTCAAGAGTTTTTGCCACTTGGTGGATCCGAAGGCATCCGCACACTCCACAAGGTCTTTGGGCACCTGCTGAATGCCGAGACAGGTAAGGCGGATGGCCGGAGGCATGGAGAAGATGACAGTGGCAAAAATGGCAGCCACCTTGCCAAGGCCGAAAAATGGTATGGCGGGAATCAGATACACAAAGGCAGGCATGGTCTGCATAACATCCAGAATGGGCTGGACTGCACGATTTACACGGGTGCTCAACGCGGCAACAATGCCGATGGGAATGCCTATGAGAAGTGCTGTAAGGGTGGCGATGAGCACCAGAGTAATGGTGCTGATGGTTGCCGCCCAGAGTTGCATGTTCCAAATGAGCATAAGGCCGGCAAGGGTAAAAATGGAGAGCCCCCGTTTACGGGTGAGCCAGAATACAAGCCCGGCAGCCATGAGAATAAAAAGCCATGGCGGCAGCAGCATGAGGGTGTTTTCCAGAAAGGCAATGACCCTTTCCATGACCCGGGTAAAGGCAATGGTAAGGAATGAAAAATTGGTGACAAAAAAATTAATGGCTCCTTCAATGATCTGTCCCAAGGGAATTCTAGGCATTGTCCGTGCTCCTTCCTCTTTCTGCCAGGGCAGCCAGCAGGGATCCCCGAATAATGATTCCTTTCATTTTTCCATTTTCCAGTACGGGCAGGGGATAGGGGATATCGGCAAGGATGGGGATAAGGTCTGCTGCGGGGGTATCCGGTGCAACATGGAGAAAATCCTGCTGCATGATGGCAAATAAATTTTTTTCACCCCTGGCACTGGCTTCCGATGCCGCTTCGGCAGAGACAATGCCAATGACCTGATGGTTTTTATCGTGAACGAAAATCTGGGAAAAGCCTTCCTTCTGCATGAAGCGAAGGGCTGATTTGGGGCCGTGGGTAGTGGGAGAAACCATGGCTTTGGGTCGTATCATAACGGATTCAGCCGTCAGTACTTTGGTGATATCCACGTTTTCCACGAATCTTGCCACATAATCCGTTGCCGGGTTGGTCAGAATTTCTTCCCCGGTTCCGCTCTGAACTATAACCCCGTCCTTCATCAGTATGATTCTGTCCCCCAGTTTCAGAGCCTCATCCAGATCATGGCTGATGAAAACGATGGTTTTCTGCAATTTTTGCTGGAGACCGATCAGTTCGTCCTGCATATCGGAACGGATCAGCGGATCCAGAGCACTGAACGCTTCGTCCATAAGCAGAATGTCAGGGTCCAGGGCCAGAGCCCTTGCCAGCCCCACCCGCTGCTGCATGCCACCGGACAGGTTGTGGGGGTAATGGTTTTCCCATCCTTTCAGCCCCACCTGTTCCAGTGCGGTCATGGCTTTTTTTTGTCTGGATTCCGGGTCCATTCCCTGAATTTCAAGACCGTATTCGGCATTCTGACAGACGGTTCTGTGGGGGAAGAGGGCAAAGTTCTGAAATACCATCCCCAGCTTGCTGAGCCGTACTCTGCGCAGGGCATCCGGAGTCAGGGCGGTGATATCTTCATCATCAATGAAGATTTTTCCTGATGTGGGGTGGATGAGGCGGTTGATGCAGCGAACAAGGGTGGATTTACCACTTCCGGAAAGACCCATGATCACAACAATTTCACCCTCTGTTACCGTGAAACTGACATTGGAAACCCCAATGCCGCATTTCGTTTTTTTGAGTATGGTTGTCTTGTCTTCCCCCTGCTGCAGCAGGTGAAGTGCTTCCGGTATGCGTGCTCTGGGGCCGAAAACTTTGGTAAGGCCCTCCACACGAATTTTAGATTTCTGTTTGGATTCTGTCATAAATATCCTGTCTTTTCGGGAGCAATACGAGGCCTTTGGCAGGCATGGCCCATCCAAAACCCATGGGGCTCATTTGTTCTAAAGAAAGTACTCTATGCATATTATGTATCGTATGTCAAATTATTGGCGGATATTATTTTTTTCTATCATCCTGTTATTCTTTTTTATTTAATTGTTTATGCTAAAAAATCATGATGTAGAAAGTGTGAGGGTCGTGGTGGAATAGGGGTATTATGATTTGAACACTATGGATATTCGGGAGGGGTGAATGTGACCTTGCCGGTTTCATGAAAAGAGGGTGTGTCTGCAGCACAGCTTGCGGAAATCCCCTGAAATCTGTTAGCAAGTAGAAAGCAGAATGCATCATGTCTGCGGGGAAGCTGATGGATCCATATGTGACAGGAGAGAAACGTGTTCAGAGCAATTGTAAATAAGTGGATGCAGCGCTACTTTTCCGATGAAGAAGCCATTATTTTTACCTTTCTGATGGTGTTGTTTTTTGTCGTGATTATTTTTTTCAGTCGTATGCTGGCTCCTTTTCTGGTTTCTCTGGTTATAGCCTTTCTCCTGCAAAGTGTTGTCAGTGCCATGGAGCGATTACGGCTGCCGCGCATGGTAGCCGTGATTGTTGCATTCAGTTTCTTTCTGGGGTTTCTGATGGCCGTTCTCTTCTGGTTGTTGCCGCTGATCTGGCAACAGCTCCTGAGTCTCACCCGGGAGCTGCCGGGAATGGTAAGGGCGGCTCAGGTATGGTTTGTGGAAATGCAGGCAGCCTATCCACAGTTTTTATCGCAGCAGCATCTGGATCAGCTGTTTACGGAAGCCAGTGGAGAGTTGCGTAAGCTCGGACAATGGCTGGTGGGCCTTTCCCTGTCCAGTATTCCCAGTCTTGTGGCATGGCTGATTTATCTGATTCTTGTTCCTATTCTGGTATTTTTTATGCTCAAGGATAAACAAAAGCTGATTGCCTATGTGTCTTCATTGATGCCGGAAAAAAGATCCCTGATCAGCCGTGTATGGCGGGAGATGGATGAACAGATCACCAATTATATACGAGGAAAATCCATAGAGATTTTTATAGTGGCTTCTGTTACCTGGGCGTCCTTTGTGTGGCTGGGGCTGGGGTATGCCGAACTGCTGGCTCTGCTGGTGGGATTTTCTGTGCTGGTTCCCTATATCGGAGCTGCCGTTGTTACCATTCCCGTAGCTCTGATTGCCCTGTTTCAGTTTGGTATTAGCTCTGATTTTCTCTGGGTAATGGCTGTGTATGGTATCATTCAGGCTTTGGATGGTAATGTTCTGGTTCCGCTTCTTTTCTCCGAAGCGGTAAACCTGCATCCTGTTTCCATCATCCTTGCGGTGCTTGTTTTTGGTGGTCTTTGGGGTTTTTGGGGTGTATTTTTTGCCATTCCACTGGCAACCTTGCTGAAAGCCATTTTCAATGCCTGGCCCAAATTGCATGGGGATGACAGAGGTCTCTGAAGAATTACGGGGAAGGGCGGCTGCTGCGGTCAGCTCGTGTTATCCTGTATGGAATGAATGCCTGACTGACAGTGAGGGGGAGGTTTTTGTGAAGCCTTGGGATAAAGAAGGGTTCTTGCAGGGGGTGCGGGAGAAGCTTTGCATAAGGAAAGCAGGGAAAAAACCTGTAGCGGATAAGAATTGTCCGGACCGCAGGCATATGGAAGCTCTTGTTGCATTGCAGGATCAGGGTGGCAGAGAGCTTGTGCAAAGGATGCTGCAGACAACGGAGCTGCCTGCCTGGGCCACGTTGCTGCAACAGCGTTTTCATGAGGTGCTGGAAGAAAAAGCGAGTTATCTTGCTGACCGGAGCGCCTTGCCCTATCCCGAGTCCTGGATGCGACTGGCATTTAAGGTGCAGGCACTGCGCTGTATTTCAGCGGGGCAGGATTCCCTGCTGGATGCCATAGGGAAGGGACTCGATCATCTTGCCTGCTTTCAGCCCCTGAATCCTCTGGACAGGGAGTCTCTCACCCTTGTGGAACGGTACAGGGATGAAATCCGGCAAGCGGGTGTTTCTCCGGGAGCGGAAGACGGGATATTTCTTTCCGATGGTACTACCCTCCGGGAGGTACTGCAGGGCTATACCAAGGCTCTCCCCGTATTCAATCGCTACCATGATCGGGTGGAGGCTTCCAAAAAAATGTACAGGGAAGAGCTGGGGGCCTTTATTGCTGTTGTACGGGTATCTGTTAGGCCATAAAGGGGATGGCAGGTAAAGGGCAGGTAATGGAACCTGCCTTTTACCATGGCAGAAACATGAATATCAGAAGCGGTAACTCAGGGTCAGGCCGGCACCCAGCAGATGACCGCCTGCTTTGGCGAATACTCGTGGATCGTTTTGTTCAATAACGTCGATATAGCTTTTGTTGAAGTTGTCCGATTCTCCACCGACAATGCGGTCCTGTTCCACGGCGGTGTACTGCAGCACCGTATCCAGAGTGAAGTTGCCGAAATGGAAACCGGCTCCTATGGAGTAGGTTTTTTTATCGGCGTCGGGCCACATCAGATCAAGGGTGTCATCGGGGATGGGGCTGGGGTCGTAGAAATAACCGCAGCGTAGGGTGATCAGCTCACTGAGTACGTACTCTGCGCCAAAGCGGATCTGACGTGTGTTGTCCCAGTTACGATCATAGGCAAGATCGAATGGTGCGCCCGTATGGGGGGTTATATGCTCCACCTGACGCTTGTTGATGCTCCACTCCGTCCATACCAGGTCAAATTCCATGGAGAAACGATCATGGGGAGCATAGCGGATACCGGCCTGTATCTGCTGGGGGTGATTGTAGTCCATGGTGGCCTTACCAATTTTCACGCCATTTCTTTTCAGATCTCCGTCAAAATCCGTACTGGTCTCACTGCGGTAGGTCAGACCGAGGGTGATGGTATCCATGGGCTTGTACATGATGCCGAAATTGAAGGAATAGTTCAGATCGTCGGAAAGCTCCAGTTCAAGAACCTGCCCATGCATTTTGAGAGCGTTGTCTAATCGAATGCGGGCTGCTTCCTGTTGGGGCGTGATTATGTTAGCCGCTTTTAGTGCCTCTAAGTTCGCAAGTGTTCCTTGAGCAACTGGGATGCTACTATTTGAGAAATAATAGGGTATTTTCTTTCCCCCGGCTTCAGACCGGCCTATGGAAACCCCAAAGCCCAGTGATACATGCTCATTGATTTTGTAGGCCAGTGTGGGTGTCACGGTAATGCGTTTGTAATAGGAGTGGTAGGAGGAGTGAACGCCAGGATTTTTTGCCGGATCGTTGGGCCATTCCACTTCGAGACCCCAGGGTGCGTAGGCTGCTACGCCCAGCGCTATCCTGTCTGTGAGCGGCATGGCAAAGCCTATGTGGGGGGCTGCCAGTGTGGGAAAATCATCACTCACAGTAAAGCTTCTGCCCTGAAATGAAGGGTCCTGAGTGCCTTCAATACGCAGTCCCTTGGCTTCAAGGTCCGGTTCGATGACATGAACTCCCATGGCCAAGGTGGGAGAGGTAATCTGTGTCAGGCCTGCGGGATTGTAGTAAACCGCAAAGGGGTCATCGGCATAGGCGGAATAGGCCCCACCCATGGCGGTGGCCTTGGAGCCGATGCCAAAGGTGTCCACACAGCCTGCATAGGCTGTAGTGACGATTAAGACAAGGCCGGCGAAGAGAGCTGTGAGACACTTTTTCACGAATAACCTCCTTGGAAATAAGTGGAAATACGGGGGTAGAAACGAGTGTCTTTTTTTCATGAACCGCTCCCGTCATAAAAGGGAAGGGCAATGAAATGAGCGCTTGGTATGAATGCCGTTTATTATTCGATAGCAGTGTTCGCATTGCATATCGGGGGCTAACCAGGATGTCAAGAAAAAAGACCCTGTTTATGTTTTCATATTCAGCTTTTAGGGCGGACATGATATAAAAATTGTCTGCCCATTCTGCTGTTTCGAGGTTTTTCAAAAAATTTCCGGGTTTTCGGGCAGGCTGGTTGTTGTTTTGTCAAGGGAGGGGCTTCAAATGCGGATTTATGCGGGGGATGGCTATATACAGATGCTATTATTTGCACTGTATCCCGATGGGAGAGTTCTGGCCCTGGATGGAGGGTGTCGTTGCGATATTCCGGTTATGGAGAGAATGCTGGAAGAAGGAATGGGAAGACGGTGGTCGGATGTGGGGCTGCAGATTGTTTCCCACATTCATCCGGACCATGCTGGAGCGGCACCTCTGTTACAGCGTCGTTATGGACTCAGACTGGCGGCCCCGGAGGGGATTAACCGCTGGTATGCGGGAATGGGGGGATTTCTGCAGCATAAAATTGATATTTTTCTAGGGTATTTTGTGGTTTATGTGATGAAGAAACCATGGAAAAATTTATTCTACAGAAGAAAAATATCTATGGACCATGCATTAAGAGATGGTGATCGTCTGCCGGGTTTTCCGGACTGGCAGGCACTTCTCACCCCCGGGCATACGAATCATGATATGGTTTTTTATCATGCAGAGACAAAAACTCTGTACGCGGCGGATGTAATTCTCTATGTAAACCGGCGGTTTCAGCTTCCTTTCCCCGTATCCTTGCCGGATGAAATGGAAGAAAGCCTTCTTCGTATCCGAAACCTGGATGTGAAAACCCTGATTCTGGCTCATGGAGGTATTCTTGAGGTGGAGGGCGTGGCGCCAATTGTGGATATCCTTCTGGCACGGCTCTCGGAAACCACTATAAATCCGATGCTCAGGCGTATCCGGCCCCTGACACGGTTTTCTCCGGCTTTGCGCGATCACCTTCTTTAAAGCCGTTTTTCATGGGAAATCCGGGGCCTGAGCGGCCCCGGACTAGAGATTCACGCGGGTATGGGCTGTGGGCCTTTTTGGGTTACAGCATTTTTGTTTCTTCAAGGTCCGTGAGCAGCCCGTGCAGCAGCCTCACCCCGAAACCGCTTCCTCCAGCAGGGCAGTATGCAGAGGCCTTGGAAAGATAGGCCGGTCCCGCAATATCTATATGTGCCCAGCGGGTTTTCCCCGTAAATTCCTGCAGGAAAAGGGCTGCGGTGATGGCACCGCCGTTTCTTGTTGTGGAAACATTACGCAGATCTGCCAGTTCGCTTTTCAGGAGCTTCTTATAGTCTCTGGGAAGGGGCATGGGCCAGCAGCGTTCAAAGGTTGCTTCTCCTGCTTTTGCCAGCGCCTGGGCCAGGGTGCTATCCTCCGTAAAGCCTCCTGCCATATCCTCTCCCAGAGCCACCATGCAGGCTCCCGTAAGGGTAGCCATATCTATCATCAGATCTGGTTTTTCAACTTCTGCAAGCCATGCAAGGGTGTCGGCCAGAATCAGGCGACCCTCTGCATCGGTGTTCATGACTTCTATGCTTTTACCGTTGTAGGCCCGGAAGACGTCACCCGGCCGGTATGCCGTTGCAGAAGGCATATTTTCTACAATGGGAATAGCGGCAATGAAGCGGAATGATGGCCGGGTTCTGGCAAGGGCAATGGCGGCTCCTGTAACGGCGGCTGCACCTGCCATATCCATTTTCATGCCTTCCATGCCCGCAGGTGGTTTCAGATCCAGTCCGCCGGAATCAAAGGTAACCCCCTTTCCCACAAGGGCAACGGTTTTGTCTGCAGCCTTTTCAGGGTTGTAATGCAGAGTAAGCAGGCAGGGCTCTGCATCGCTACCCTGAGCGACGGCAAGCATGGCACCAAATCCCAGCTGCGTGAGCTCCTTTCTGCCCATGCGCCGAGTTGCAAGCCCCTCGTTCACGGCCGCCTTTTCAAGCATGTCCGCAAGGGCCTGGGGTCGTTTGTCATTGGGGGGGATGGATACCCAGGAGCGGGCGAGGTGGGTGGCCGTACAGACGGCCTGAACTTCCGCAGCCATGGCTGTAAGATGGCGCAGTGATGCCGTGTCCGTCAGAATAAGAATTTCCTGGAGGGCTTTGATTTCGCTTTCTTTTTTATAGGCATCAAAGCGGTAGTTAGCCAGGACGAGGCCCTCAAGCAAGCCTTTTACCAGATGGTTTTCCAGCAGACTTTTTTCCGCATCCGGCAGAAAAACCCCCATCACTTCCTCTTTTGCTTCCATGGCTGCTTTGACAGCAGCAGCGGCAGCTCTGCGGAAGCTTTCGGCGTTCAAATCTTCTTTTTTACCCACACCTGCCAGAATGACCCTGGGGGAGGGCATTCCTTCCGGCATGGAAAGAAAGTAAATTTTTTCAGCTCTGCCACCGAATTCTGGCAGATTTCTGATTTTTTCACAAAGGGTGGCTTTGTCTCCGTCTTTATATAATGGTTTGTCTTCACAGACAAAAAGTATTCTGGTGTAAGGTTTTTCCGTTATGGACGGGTAAGGATGAACAGCAAGCATGGAAGCTCCTTTTTCCTGGTTAGCCGTAGTTTACAGCACTGAACTGCTGTAGTTTTGTGAGATTGTGGATGGAGCGGACATAGCGCATGGTACCCGTACGACCCCGGATCACCAGAGAATCCGTAGTGGCACTGTTCCCAGTGTAGCGAACACCGGGAAGAAAGGTGCCCCCGGAAATACCCGTAGCCGCAAAAAAAACATCATCGCTTTTCACCAGATCCCGGACGGAGCGGATTTTTTTCATATCAATGCCGGCTGCATGCAGAGCTTCCCGTTCTTCGCTGCTCTGGGGATTCAGGCGGGTGAGCATTTCTCCGTTGAGTCCACGTATGGCACAGGCAGCAAGTACACCTTCCGGTGTCCCTCCCGTACCCATCATGATGTCCACTTCGCAGTCCGGGTCAATGGCCATAAGGGCACCGGCCACATCTCCGTCCGTATGCAGCTGAATTCGGGCACCGGCTTTGCGGATGGCTTCAATGAGTGGTTTGTGCCTGGGCTTATCCAGTACAAAAACAACCAGATCTTCCACGTCTTTGCCAAGGGCTCTGGCAATTTTGTGGAGGTTCTCGGGAACGGGTGCGTCCAGGTCTGCCACGTCTTTAGCCGTTTCCGGCACTACGAGCTTTTCCATGTAAAAACTGGGGCCGGGGTTGAACATGGTGTCATAGGGAGCCAGCCCCACAACGGAAATGGCATTGGGTCTGCCAAAGGCAAGAAGGCTTGTACCTTCCACCGGATCCACAGCCACATCCACCATGGGGCCTGTGCCGTTCCCGACCTTTTCTCCGTTATACAGCATGGGGGCTTCATCTTTTTCACCTTCACCGATCACAATGCGGCCTTCCACGGGAACGGCGGCGAAGGAGAGCCGCATGGCATCTACTGCGGCCCGGTCTCCAGATATCTTGTCGCCACGTCCCAGCCAGCGGGCCGAGGCCAGCGCTGCGGATTCCGTAACGCGCATGAGATCCATGGCAAGGTTGCGCTGGGGTATTTCCATGGTACTTCCTTTCTGTTCATTCAGGTGGTTTTGCCTTATCCACCCGGTGTATGATGATCTGTCGGTTTCAGCCATGTGCGGTCAGATTCAGAAAAAGACTGCTGGCAGATTACTCCTGAGGCAGCCGTCACGGGCAGAATACCGGCTGCCCCAGAGATGGGCAATCGACTCAAACAGGCAGTGCGGGATTCACATGCCGCAAGTTCTGGCTTTAAGGGTCAGTTTTTCTTCGAAAAAATCAACAGCCCTTTTTAGCATAATTTTCTGGTGGCCCGGATGGCTGATGCGGTGATCGCCTCCTTCAAAGGCAATGAAGCGTTTGGGTTCTGCTGCCAGCTCATATACTCTGTGCCCTTCTTCCACCGGAACAACTTTGTCATCGGTTCCGTGTACAACAAAAAGATTCCGCATGGCGGGTATGCGTTCTGTCAGGTCGAAATGGAGATTTTTCGTAAAAAAAGTTTCAGGGAGTCCGCTTTCCTGCAGAATGGCGGCCATGTCTGCTGGCTCCTGCTGGGTCAGCACCCGCCCCTTGATCAGGGGGGCAATCAGGAAGGTGGCCGCAGGCCGTATGGTAGACCAGGCACTGATACAGGTGGCCCCGCCCATGCTGCTGCCGAAAAGGCCGAAGGGTCTTCCGAGGTCTTTCCGGAGGGACAGCATTTCCCAGGCAGCAACCATGTCTTCCACCCGGGTGTCCAGGCTGCTTTCTGCAAGATGGCCTTCCGAATTTCCGGAACCTCTGTGATGAAAGCGGAAAAAACCCACGCCACAGGCAAGCAGACTGCTGGCAAGGTCCCGTTGCTTGCTGGAGTCCGCATCACTTAAAAGACCGTGGGATCCAATGACAATGGGTGGGTTTTTGATATCAGGCAGGTGGAGAAAGCCGGAAAGGGAAAAACCGCCGGAGGTAAAGCGAAGAGCTTCGCACGGCTCCTGGCCTGTTATTGTTTTTTCAGATGTTTCTTGCATGATTTCCTCATAGTGTTCATTCTTGAATGCTTGATTTTTCATCAGACAAAAGATTATATAGAAAACTTTTTACCTTGTCACTTCCCGGAACCTTAAATAGCGGAACCCTATGAGCGATATCAGAAAAAAGCAGGAAATAGAACTGGATGTTACGGACATGGCTTTTGGCGGCAGGGGACTTGCCCGTGTGGATGGTCTGGCCGTGTTTGTGGATGATGCTGTGGCAGGAGACAGGGTAAGGGCCAGGGTGGTGAAGAAAAAGAAACGCCATGCTGAGGCAAAAACCCTGGAAGTTCTGTCTCCTTCCGCAGACAGGGTGATACCGGTTTGCTCCTATGCCGCCCATTGCGGAGGCTGTAAGTGGCAGCATCTTCAGTATGAAAAACAGTTGCATTATAAAACTCTTCAGGTGGGGGAAGCCCTTGAGCATATAGGTGGCATAAAAGGAGTTTCCGTTCTTCCTGCTCTGGCTTCTCCACGGTCTTTTCATTACAGAAACAAGATGGAATTTACCTGTACGGACAGCCGGTGGCTTCTGCCGGAAGAACTTGCCAACCCGGATGTGAAGAAGGATGCGGCCATAGGTCTGCATGTACCCGGAGCTTTTGACCGGGTGCTGGATATTCACAAATGTCATATACAGCCTGAAAGGGCCACCCCGCTTTTAGACTTCATTCGTAGAGAAATTCTTGCCTCGGGTCTTCCCATGTACGGGTTGAGAAGCCATGAGGGTTTCTGGCGTTTTGTCATGCTGCGTCATAGTCTGGCGGATGATGTTTTTATGGTCAATCTCGTGACAAAAGACCCGGACGCGGATGTGCTCCTGCCCATGGCAGAGCGTATCCGTCAGGCTTTTCCGGAAGTTGTGAGTGTGGTGAACAATGTGACCCGCCGTAAGGCAGGGGTTGCCATTGGTGAAGAGGAATTTCTTTTGTCAGGGGAACCGGCCATCTATGACGCCATTGGTTCCTTTCGCTTTAAAATTTCAGCCAATTCTTTTTTTCAGACCAATACGGCGGGTGCGGAAAAACTGTACGCTCAGGTGGCCGCCTATGCGGAGCTTCGGGGAGGGGAAAAGGTACTGGATCTCTATTCGGGAACAGGCACCATTCCCATTTTTCTTTCAAAAGCAGCTTCGGAAATTATTGGCATAGAAATTGTTGAAAGTGCTGTGGCCGATGCCAGAATGAATTGCCTTGAAAATGGTGTGGAGAACTGCCGTTTTATTCTGGGAGATATGAAAGATGTCCTGCCCGGTCTGGATGCAAAGCCTGATGTGATGATCATTGATCCGCCCAGAGCGGGCATGCACCCGGATGTGGTGAAGCGCATTCTGGAGCTGGCACCGGAGCGTATGGTCTATGTATCCTGCAACCCTGCCACCATGGCAAGGGACCTGGCCATGATGCAGGGTGCCTATGAAATTCTTGAGGTACAGCCTGTGGACATGTTTCCCCATACCTTTCACATTGAGGCTGTGGCAAAGCTGAGGAGAAAATTGTAGGGAAAGCATGGTGCGGGGGGATGGCTGAAAAGCTTTGAAACGAAATCTGGTTCACCTGATTTTTTAAAAAGACTTGAAAACCATGCAAATCCATCAGCGGTCTCTGCATGGCTACTTTTTTTGATGCCGGCGTTCAACCGGCACAGAATACAGATAAGGATTGTTTATGGCAGCACTGCTTACGTGGAAGGGACTTTCCAAAACCTACGGAGAACAACTTCTTTTTGAAGATCTTCAGATTGCCGTGGAAGAGGGGGAAGCTCTGGGGCTGATCGGTCCCAATGGGTCGGGCAAAAGTACCCTCCTCAGCATCATGGGCGGTCTTGTGAGCCCGGACAGGGGAGACAGGCTCATGCGGAAGGGGTTGAAGGTTGCCTTTCTTTCTCAGGACGACTCCTTTACGGAAAATCACACTGTCCGAAGAGTACTGGAAGAGGCGGCGGCGGCGGGTCCGGAAGATCCGGAGGCTTACGGCCGGATCCGCCGTATCATGGGAGAAGCCGGATTTCCGGATCTGGATGCGGAGGTCGGTACTCTTTCCGGAGGGTGGCGCAAGCGTCTTGCCATTGTCCGTGAGCTGGTGAGGCTTCCGGAGCTGCTGCTGCTGGATGAACCCACCAACCATCTGGACGTGGAGGGGATCCTGTGGCTGGAAGACAGACTGAAGACGGCTGATTTTACCTTTATCAGCGTTTCCCATGACCGTCGTTTTCTGGACAGGGTCTGTCGGCGCATCATGGAACTGGGCCGGTATTACCCGGACGGTTTTTTTTCCGTTATGGGCGGGTATGAACGGTTTACGGAGCAGAGAGAGCTGTTCTTGCAGCAGCAGGAAGAAAGGGAAGCCAGGCTGCAAAACCGTATGCGAAGGGAGACGGAGTGGCTGCGCCGCATGCCCAAAGCCCGGACCACGAAAGCACAGTATCGCATTGATGCAGCAGCCAGACTCGAAGATGAACTGTCTTCCGTTCGTTTTCGCAATCGTCAGCAGACCCGTGTAGAGATAGGGTTTGATACCACTCAGCGCAAAAGCAGAAAGCTGGTGGAGGTCATGGATCTGGGGGGCCGGGTGGAAGGCAGGGAATTGTTTTCCCATATTTCCCTTGTACTTGCACCGGGCATGCGTCTGGGGCTTGCGGGAAAGAATGGTGCGGGAAAATCCACTTTTATGCGTATGCTGGCTGGAGAGCTGAGGCCGGACTCCGGAGAGGTGCGTTGGGCGGAAGGGCTTTCTGTCGTCTATTTTGACCAGAGTCGTGAAAATCTGGATCCGGATATCTCCCTCAAGCAGGCCCTCTGTCCGGATGGTGACAGTGTCATGTATCAGGGCCGTAATTTTCATGTGGCCAGCTGGGCTGCAAAGTTCCTTTTTAAGGCGGATCAGCTGTATCAGCCTGTGGGAAAATTATCCGGCGGAGAAAAAGCAAGGATTCTTCTTGCCAATCTCGTGCGGCGTCCTGCGGATGTACTGCTTCTGGATGAGCCTACCAACGACCTGGATATCCCCTCCCTTGAAGTTCTGGAAGACAGCCTGCAGGAATTTCCCGGAGCCGTTGTGCTGGTCTCCCATGACCGTTATCTCATGGACAGGGTCTGCCAGCGGGTTCTGGGCTTTGACGGTAAGGGCAATACGGGTCTTTTTGCTACCATGGATCAGTGGCTGGCTGATATCCGGCTGAGTGAAAAACCAAAAGAAAAAAAAACGGGGAATCAGACTCCTAAGAAAGAAAAGAAAAAAAGCGGCAAGCTTTCCTATAAACTTCAGCTGGAGCTGGATGGTATGGAACAGCGGATTCTTGAGGCGGAAGCAAGACTTGAGGACTGCAACCATCGTATGGGTGCTGACGAGGTGCTGGCAGATGGGAACGCCCTGCAGTTTCTGTGTGGGGAGCTGGAAGAGGCAGGCCGTGAAGTGGAGGCCCTTTATGCCCGCTGGGAAGAGCTGGAGCAGTTGCGGGAGGAGGCAGAACGCTAAACGGCTCCATGTTCCTGACAGATTGGGTAGGGAGGCAAAGGGCTTTTCAGCGGAAAGGCCCTTTGGTTTGTCAGCGTTCTGAGCGTACAAGCATGAGGGCCAGACCTATAAAAACCGTTCCGGCAAGACGGTTCAGAGTTTTCTGAATACGTTCCGACCGATTCATCCATTGGCCGAGGGTGCCTGCGGTGAGAGCTATGCTCCCGAAAACAAGGAGGGTGGCAAGAATGAATAAAAGACCCAGAACCAGGATCTGTGAAGATACAGAGCCCCCTGCAGGAGAGACAAACTGCGGGAGAAAGGCCAGAAAGAAGATGGCAACTTTGGGGTTGGTGACATTCATGATGATGCCCCGGCAGTAAAGACGGAAAAGTCCGGGCCGGTTCTCCTGATGGATAGGGACATCCGTGCCGGAAGCCCGGAAAGCCTGTATGGCCAGCCAGATAAGATAGGCCCCTCCAATGCATTTAAGCAGGGAAAAGGCCGTGGCCGAGGTCTGAAAGATGACGGCCGCTCCAAAGGCAACAGCCGCGCTGTGGCCTATAAGTCCCGTACAGAGTCCGGCCATGACCATCAGCCCTGCAATCCTTCCATGCAGTGCGGACTGGGTAAGAACAAAAATATTGTCCGGACCCGGTGCCAGTGCGAGGAGAAGGGATGCGGTGAAAAAAGGTAAGAGGATTTCAAGGGAGACGGGCATGTCGTTTTTCCGATTCAGGGTTTCAGTATCTCAAGGGCCTTTCGGGCTTCTTCCGGGCTTTCGTATATGTGGGGAGCCACCTGTCGTCTGATGAGGGCATCGCCCAGCTTCATACGCATGAAGGCACTGGTGGTGTAACGGGTAACGCCCGTGTAGAAGCGTTTTACCAGTCTGTCCACCATTTCGATATAGGTGTCCAGCAGTTCCGGGTGAATGCGGAAATTATCGTAGTTGACAATGGCCGCAACCTTGTGTCCCAGAGGAGCCAGTATGGCGGATGCCGTTTCCTCGATTTCAAGAATATCTTCTTCCCTCCAGATGGAAAAGCCCTCAAAATTGACAAAGAAGGTATTGTCTTCACTTTGATATTGCAGCCTGTGGGCAAGGGGAAGTTCCAGCAGCTCTTTTTTAAGCCCCATGGGTTCCGTCAGGAAGATGCGAGTGTCCATGGTTATGAGCTTTTCTGCGATTTGTGGACGGAAGTCCATCTGGCTGAGGATATCCTTCTCGATGTCCATTCCGGGTGCAATTTCCGTTAGTAGAAGGCCCTGATCCGTAAGCTGAAAAACACATCTCTCCGTAATATACACTACGTGCTGTCCTTTTTTGGCAGCAACCTTACCGCTGAAGGTGATCTGTTCCACATCCCGGACAAATTTTTTGGATTTTCCTTCCTGAAGGATACGCAGCTGACCGTTATCAATGCTTACATCAAGGCCGCCAGCCGTAAACGATCCCAGAAAAACCACCCGTTTGGAGTTCTGGCTGATATTGATGAAGCCGCCTGCTCCTGTGAGACTTTCGCCAAACCGGCTCACGTTGAGGTTGCCGAAGCGATCCGCCTGTGCCAGCCCGAGAAAGGCGATGTCCAGACCGCCCCCGTCATAAAAGTCAAACTGAGAAGGCTGGTCAATGATGGCGTCTGTGTTGATACCCGTTCCGAAATCAAGGCCTCCGGAAGGAATGCCGCCAATGACCCCGGGCTCTGCCGTAAGGGTCAGATAATCCAGCACCTTTTCTTCATGGGCTACGGATGCTACGCCTTCGGGCATACCGATACCGAGGTTCACCACGCTGTTGGCCCTCAGTTCCAGTGCCGCCCTTCGGGCAATCACTTTGCGCAGGCCCATGGGCATGTCTTCCATGGACTGGGAAGGCACACGGATTTCACCGCTGTAGGCGGGGTTGTAAAAGGAGGAAAGGGTCTGCCAGTGATTTTCCGGGCTGGCCTGCACCACACAGTCCACAAGAATTCCGGGTATTTTAACGGCTCTGGGAGACAGGCTGTTGCGCTCGGCAATGCGCTCGACCTGCACAATAACAAAACCGCCTGAGTTGTGGGCTGCCATGGCCATGGCCTGGGCTTCCAGTGTGAGGGCTTCTTTCTCCATGGTGATATTGCCGTCAAGATCCGCCGTTGTTCCCCTCAGTATGGCCACATGGATGGGAAAGGTTTTGTAGGCCAGGTATTCTTTTCCGTCAAATTCTATGAGCTCCACAAGATCTTCCGTGGTGCATGCGTTTACCTTGCCACCTTCCAGCCGTGGATCCACAAAGGTACCCAGCCCCACAGGGCTGATGGTGCGGGGTTTGCCTGCGGCTATATCCCTGTACATATGGGCAATCACTCCCTGGGGGAGGTTGTAGGCCTCAATACGGTTTGCCATGGCAAGTTTCTGCAGCTTCGGTACCAGCCCCCAGTGGCCACCAATCACTCTTTTCAGTAGTCCTTCATGGGCGAGGTGGTTCATTCCCTTGTCTTTCCGGTCTCCGATGCCTGCCGTATAGACAAGGGTCAGGTCCCTCGGCTTGCCAGTTTCCAGAAATTCACACTGAAGAGCCTGTATGATTTCTTCGGGTATTCCCGTTGTGACAAAACCGCTGATGGCCAGCGTATCACCATTGCGTATGACCCGTATGGCTTCTTTTGCGGAAACGATTTTGCCTTTTTTTACCCTGCTGGAAGCAAGGTTGGAAATGATGGGATGGCGGGGCTGTGTCATTCTCGCTCCTTGAAGAATACTGGATGGATAAAAAACTTTGGATGGTACTCAGAACAGACATATTTATAATCCTATACCATCGGAGAGTGGGATGGTATAGGATTATGAATATGGCGGCAGGCAAAAGGGTAAAGGTTTCGGGTTGCAGGGTCTGTCCGGTATTTGTCGGGAGCCGCTGATGGCTGCCATAGGGTCAGAGCGTGGAAGCCCGGTGGAGCTGCTAAGGAAATACAGCAGAAAGGAGGGGGGGTGGAAGCCGCACTGATCAATCCATTTATTGAAGCCAGTCTGAATGTAATGAAAACCACAGCTACCCTTGAGGGGCGGACCCAGGCGCCTTTTATCAAGAAAGACAGCCTGGCTCTGGGGCCTGTAACGGGATGCATACGCCTGACCGGTTCTCCGAAGATATCTTTGACGCTGAGCTTTTCGGAATCCTGTATTTTAACCGCCGTATCCCGTATGTTCGGTGAAGACCTGACGGAACTCAATGATGAGATTCAGGATGCGGTGGGAGAAATGATGAATATGATCTGTGGGCAGGTGAATAATTCCTTTGCTCAGTCCGGTATATCAAGGAAGGCAGCCTTTGACAGGGTGATTGCCGGAGAGAAGCATGTGATCGACCACGGTGGCACAGGATCGGTTCTGGCCGTACCCATTCAGACGGAATCCGGTTCGTTTACCATGGAAGTATTTTTTCAGAAGGCATGATTTTCTTTATCCATGGCCCAGGCTCCTCAGATAGAGCTGAATTATTTCAGGGCCGAAAAAAAGATATAGCAGGGCACCCGATGCAAGGAAAGGACCGAATGGGATGGCAAGGCGCATGCCTTCCTTCTGTTTGATCATGGTCAGAAGACCGATGAGAGTACCCGTAAGGGATGAGGCAAAAATGGTAAAGAGAACCCCTTGCCAGCCGATGAAAGCCCCGATCATGGCCAATAGTTTGATATCCCCTCCACCCATACCGTCCCTGCCGGTAAGAATCCTGTAGCCAAGGGCCACAGCCAGAAGGCTGCCCCCTCCTGCCAGAATGCCGATGGCGGAATCCATAAAACCGATGACAAAATAGCCGCTTGCCAGAAAACCTGCCGGAATGCCGGGAAGGGAAATCACATCGGGAATGATGCGGTGGTCAATGTCAATAAAGGTGATAACCACGAGGGCCGCGGCAAAGAAGAAAAAGAGAATGGCTGCTGGCTGAAGACCGAATTTCCACATCAGCCCGGCAGCCAGTGAGCCTGTCAGCAGTTCCACCAGCATATAGCGTGGGGATACGGGCTCTTTACAGTTCCGGCATTTCCCCCTGAGCAGCAGCCATGAAAGAATGGGAACATTGTCATAAAAGGCTATGGGCCTTTCACAGGCCGGGCATCGGGACGGTGGGTGGACAATGGACAGGCCGACAGGAATCCTCAGGATGCATACATTGAGAAAACTGCCCACAAGAGCACCAAAAATAAAAGCAGAAATTGTCAGAAAGGTCACAGGGTTTTCCTCGGGGGTAAAGAGTCCGCGTCATCTTCAGCCTGTCTATTATGAAAGCAGCTTGGTTAAAAATCAATCCCCTGATTTGCCATGGCGGATTCATGGGTAGAACGGCAGAGTGCATTTTTGAGAAAAATCGGAGGACAGCCCTTGATGTACCTGACTCAGAGCCGGTCACAGGGGCGTAAGGGTTGGACAGGACCGGGAACTTTCCTGGTCTTTCTGTGTGAAAATCTGGTTTTTACGGGAATCTTTTTGGTGTCAGCCCTTGCGCACTGATCATTCTTCACTATAATAAAAGGTTGGTGTCCGGAAGGAAACCGGATAAAAGGCCGGTGGTGGTGCTTCTGGTTTTTTCCGTGGATACCTCCTGTTTTATGGTGAAGGAAGAGGGTGGCATCTCCTTCACTTTCAGGAGTGATAAAGGGCATAGTCAGTTTGTAATTTTTTATTATCATTGCTTTTCTCTGGCATGGTACCCCGGCCAGAGGGGCCTGCTCATACATGTGAGATTCCTTTTTTTAAGGATAAGCGCAAGGAGAATCAATGGCAGAAATCGATAAGGACGATCTTATCAGCATCATAGAAGAAAATCATGATGTGGAGGATGTTCCGGAAACCCTTCCTCTCATGCCCGTACGGGATGTGGTTATTTTTACCGATATGCTGCTGCCGCTGTTTATCGGAAGAGAGCGTTCCATAGAGGCAGTGGATAAGGCCCTTAGCTCCAACCGCTACCTGATGCTGGCTACTCAGAAGGATCCGGCCAGTGAAGAGCCCGGTCCTGATGATATTTACGGTGTGGGTACTGTCTGCCGTGTTCTGCGTATGCTGAAACTGCCCGATGGTCGCATGAAAACGTTGGTTCAGGGGATCTGTAAAGCACGGATTCTTGAATTTGTTGGAGAAGAGGGGCCTCTTTTTGTCCGCATTGAGCGTATGGAGGAGAAGGAGGTCGAAGAGCTTTCCATGGAAGCGGAAGCCCTTGTCCGTACAGTGCGGGATCAGAGTGAAAAGATTCTGGCTTTCCGGGGTGAGTTCTCCGGAGATGTGGGCAGTATTCTGGACAGTATTGAAGAGCCGGGACGGCTTGCGGATCTGGTGGCTTCCAACCTCAGGCTGAAGCTGTCGGAAGCCCAGGAACTTCTGGAAATCGAAGACCCTGTTGCCCGCCTGCGGCGGGTCAGTGATCTTCTGATCCGCGAGGTGGAACTTTCTGCCATGCAGGCCAAGATTCATTCCGAGGTGCGGGATGAGATTTCTAAAAATCAGCGGGATTATTTTCTGCGGGAGCAGGTCCGGGCCATCCACAAGGAGTTGGGAGAAGCGGACGAGCGCACTCAGGAGATCGAGGAATACAGAAAACGTATTAAAAAAGCCAAAATGCCCAAACCCGCCCAGGAGGAGGCCACCAAACAGCTGCGCCGTATGGAGCAGATGCATCCGGATTCATCGGAAACGGCTGTGGTGCGGACCTATCTGGACTGGCTGCTGGATATGCCGTGGAATAAAAGTACAAAAGATGTGCTGGATATCAAAAAGGCCAAGCAGCTTCTGGATAAGGAGCACTTTGGACTGGAGCGGGTGAAGGAAAGAATTCTGGATTATTTGAGCGTGCGCAAGCTCAATCCTTCCATGAAGGGTCCTATTCTCTGCTTTCTCGGACCTCCCGGTGTGGGAAAAACCTCTCTGGGCCGGGCCATTGCGGCGGCCATGGGCCGGAAATTCTACCGTCTTTCTTTGGGCGGAATCCGGGATGAGGCGGAAATCCGGGGACATCGCAGAACTTATATCGGTGCCATGCCCGGCCGGATTTTGCAGGGATTGAAGCAGTGCGAGTCTAAAAATCCCGTTTTCATGATGGACGAGATCGATAAGGTTGGTTCCGATTACAGGGGCGATCCTTCCTCTGCCTTGCTGGAGGCACTGGACCCGGAGCAGAACGCGGAGTTTTCCGATCATTATCTGAACCTTGCCTTTAATCTTTCCTCCGTTATGTTCATTCTCACGGCCAATATGACGGATACCATTCCGTCGGCACTGCTGGATCGCATGGAGATTATTGAAATCCCAGGGTATACACCGGAAGAAAAGCTTGAAATAGCAAGGCGTTATCTTCTGCCCCGTCAGATTAAGGAAAACGGGTTGCAGAAAGACGCCCTGATACTCGGGGATGCGGCTATCAAATTGATTATAGAGGAGTATACGGCAGAAGCCGGTGTGAGGAATCTGGAAAGGGAGATCGGCACCATCTGCCGTAAAGCTGCCCGGAAAACCGCCGAAGGGCATACGGGTAAAATCCGTGTGGACCGGGCCAACCTGTCAAAATTTCTGGGTATTGCCAGATTCCAGCCTGAAATGGATAAGGATGAGAATCAGATTGGCCTTGCTACGGGTCTTGCCTGGACTTCCGTTGGTGGTGAGGTGCTCTACATTGAGGCCTCTTTGCTGCCGGGTAAGGGTGAACTCATCATGACAGGTCAGATTGGTGAGATTATGCAGGAATCGGCCCGGGCTGCCCTGACCTATGTGAAGGCCAATCTGGGGCGTATGGGTAAGGGCGCCTCCTATCTGGATGATCTGGATATCCATATTCATGTGCCTGCGGGAGCCATTCCCAAAGATGGCCCTTCGGCTGGTGTGGCCATGATTACAGCCCTTGCTTCGGCCATTACGGAAAAGCCGGTGAATCAGGATTTTGCCATGACAGGGGAAGTCACCCTCCGGGGCCGTGTGCTGCCCATAGGCGGATTGAAAGAAAAGGCGCTGGGGGCCTTGCGCGGCGGAGTTACGACCATCCTGATTCCTGAAAAAAACCGGAAGGATCTTGCGGAGATACCTTCTTCTCTGAAGCGGAAAATGAACTTTATCGCCGTAAAAGACGTGGAGGAAGTGCTGAAGAAAGCTATTTCCGAGGATGTCCTTGCCGCGACTCCGCCCCCTTCCGTAAAAAAGGTAAAAAGCAAAAAGAAGGCAACTCCATGAAACTTCTGGCTGCGGATACCACAACGGCTGCGGCCAGTGTCTGCATACTGGACGGGCAGAGGGTGCTGGCCGCCTGTTTCCGGAATCCCGGTCAGACCCATTCCCGCCATCTGCTTGTGATGCTGGAGCAGGTCATGGCCGATGCGGGGGTTAGGGCCGGTGAGCTGGATGCGTTGGTTACGACTCTGGGCCCCGGTAGTTTTACGGGACTGCGTATTGGTGTCAGTACTCTGAAAGGTCTGGCCGTATCCTGTGGCCTTCCCATGTTTGGCTTCTCCACCCTGGAGGTGCTTGCCGCCCGGTTTCTATCTTTTTCCCGGCCGGTCTGTGCCATGGTGGATGCCCGGAGGGGGGAAGTTTATGCCCAGTTGTTTGATGTTTCAGGGCCTGTACCCGAGGCCCGGTCGGAGGCCTGCGCCGCTTCTCTCGGAATGGTTTTGGAACAACTGGAAGGCAGCTGTCTTTTTGTGGGGAGCGGGGCTGTTTTTTATAAAGAGCAAATTCAGGAGGTCATGGGGGAGAGGGCATTGTGGCCGGGCTGTTTCAGTCATGATCCCGATGCCAGGGAAGCCGGGCTGCTGGCCAGGATAAAAGGCCCGGAAGGAGCCGTGGACCCCTCTTTCATATTGCCTCTGTATCTCAGAAAGTCTGATGCGGAAATGAACTGGAAGTGATGTACGGATTGAGAAAGCAATATTGTCCGGGCAGACATGGTGACCGCCCGGACAAAAAAAGAGCCAGAATTGTTTAATTCTGTATGGAAGGCATGTCGGGCCGTGTTCGGGTCTGGGATGCCTTTTGTTTCCACAGGTGCAGAGACTGGGCGTTCTCTTGGGTGATCCTGTCCACATCCGCTTCCACAGCTTCAGGGGTTTCTCCACTACCCATGGTCAGTCTTTTACCGGGGGTCAGGTCGATCTCTTTTTTAAAGTCCCTGAATTCTGCGGCCATGGTGGCTTTGTAGTCGGAAAAATCCTGCATGAGTGCCTTGCGGTAATCTCCGAAACTCTGCCTCTGGAAAGTCACATATTCGGAAAAGGTCATGTCCCTTGGGCTTTTGGCCTGATAAAAGGCCATGGGCTGCTGGTCTTCCCTTTCAATTCCCACCCGTCCTTTGAAAAGGGCCACATCTTCACGGTGTTCACCAACTGAAACCATAAAACGGGTTCCTTTGACCCCGATCACCACCAGTGGTGTGCGGGCTGTCACGCGTTTGCCGTCCCTTGCCGTAATTTCATAGAGAGCGGTACCGGACTCCAGCTGTGTGCCTTCGGATTCCAGCACATGGAGCATGCTGTCGCTGTCCAGGATCAGTTCTCCGTCCGGAGAAAAAATCAGGGCTCTGGCGTTGCGCTGGGTCTGCACCCTGTCTCCGGTCTGAAGAATACGGGGCAGTTCTCCAGGTGCCTTGGGAAAGGGAGAGGATGGGTCAAGAATACGGACGGATCCTTCCGTGTGGGTGAGCACGATACCTGCGTGAGATTTGGGTTTCGGTGCTGTCTCCGCCGTGTCGGCAAGGGCAGAAGCGGCGTAAAGAAGGCAGAAAGAGCTAAAAACGCAGCCGATGAACAGTGGTATGGTGCGGATATGAAATGTGGGGAAGGACATGGCGGGCTCCTTTGTGGTTTGCATCCCTGAGATGCCTGGGGGCAGGACGGGTGGAACAGGACATCTCTCTTTCAGATTCTGGTCTTGCTGATTTCTGATCATGGCAGAAATCTGTTTTCCATGCAAGAATAGGAAATGTCAGCACGGAGGCAAAGGCAGGGGGAGGCAGGAAAACAAGGGCATTCCTTTAGGGTGCCGGAGAAGGAAAGGGAGACGGATGCGGTATGGTTTGTATCGTTTTTACGGCAGCATGGCAGGCTGACAGTCTGCCTTTTGTCTATCCCCTGCTTTACCAGCGTTACTTTCCAGCTTCGGGGCATGTCATGAAGCCGGACCAGTTAGTTGTTTTTCAAGCAAGACAAGATTTTTTTATAAAGAAAATGATAGGGTTAATAGGGAGGATCCTTTCCGCAGCCTGCTGATTGAAGTGCAGGCATATCAATGAGGTTTTTCTGTGGTAGTACCCGGACTGAAAAAGATTCTTTCCAACGGGTACGGTTTACAGAGGCCCCCTACGGGCTATAGTCTATTGTAGTAAGCTGAACGCTGATAAGAGGAGGTTGTCATGCTGCTGCAGCAATCTGTACAGAAACTGGCTTCACTGATGTTTCCGGAGAAGAACCCGGAACTGAAACCCGCTTTTCAGTACAGCCGTGAGCACCTGCCCACTCTCTGGCTTCTGGGTAAAACGGGAGCAGGAAAGTCCTCTTTGATTCAGGCTGTGACAGGGCTGGATGGGGTGGAGGTGGGCAATGGATTCCGCCCCTGCACGCCCTCATCCCGGCGTTATGTTTTTCCGCCGGATAAACCCCTCATGGCTTTTCTGGATACCCGTGGTCTGGCCGAGGCCGACTATGATCCTTACGAAGATATCCGGGCCTGCAGTGCTGCCAGCCACGCCCTCATTGTGGTGATGCGGGCGGAGGATCCGGAGCAGAGCGAGGTTCTGCGCGCTCTGGAACAGATTCGTGCATCCGGATCTGTCCGGGACCTGCTTCTGGTGCATACGGGTATTGAACTCGTGGATACGGTGGATGAGAGGCAGCGCTGCATCCGTCATAACCGGGATCAGGTGGAGAGGGTCTGGGGACTGGCGGATCAGGTAGCCGTTGATTTTGTGGGCAGGGAGGGCTTTCCTTCTGGCATTGGAGATCTTGTGGGTAAACTGCAGGAACATCTTCCGGTGATTGCCGCTCTCTTTGAAAAGGAAATGAACGCAGGTGTGGAAGAGGAAAATTTCCTCCGGCTGAAGAAAGACGTGATGTGGTATGCCGGTGCCGCAGCCGCCACCGATGCCGTACCGGGTCTGGGTTTTTTTGCCGTTCCTGCCATTCAGTCCAAGATGCTGCACAGTCTGGCAGGACAGTACGGCCTGGAGTGGAACCGGACTCTTCTCAGGGATTTTTTCGGAGCCATGGGTGCGGGTTTTGCCGTGCAGTATGCGGCGGCCTTCGGTCGCAGGCAGCTTGTGAAACTCATTCCCGTTTACGGTCAGATCATCGGCGGTGTTTCCGCAGGTGTGGCGAGCTATGGGTTTACCTATGCCATGGGCCGGGTTGCCTGTATGTATTTTTACGGCAAAAGCAGCGGAGATCCTCCTTCTCCTGAAGAGATGCGGGAGCGTTTTGACAGGGTCTTTGCCCGCATGACCAAGGTGATGCATGATGAAAATAAGTAAGGGATATAAGGCCATGGCCGGTCTTATGGATCGTTTTTTTCCCTTAATGCTGGCCTCTGCGTTTCTTCCCGTTCTGGTACTGGCTGCTTATGGTCTGTATGCGGTTCTTATGGGTGGGTATATCCTGTACTTTGCCCTGATTCTTCTGGGCTTCAGCCTGTGCATGACCCTTGTCATACTGATCATGGCAAGACGGGACAGACAGACGAAGCAGGCTATGGCTGTGGATCCTGTCATAAACGGTGAGGTGTCTCTGCCCCCCCACTGGCTGCCCGCAGACAGGGATGTCCATGCAGCCATTCTTCCTGAGATCGGGGATCTTCTGAAGGAAAAGCCGGAGTGGATCCGGTTTCACGAACAGGGGCTGGAGGTTCTCCGCCGGGTGGCGCGGCAGTATGGCAGAGAGGGAAGGCACGGAGAATGGTCCTTTACGGTACCGGAAATTCTGTCGGTGGGTGAAACCATCAGCAGGCGTTATCGCAAGGTGCTGAAAGAGCATGTCCCCGGTATTGACCATATCCGGATTTCCTCTTTTTTTCTGATTCATGACCATAAAGAACATTTCCGTAAGGGAAAGCGTCTCTACGATGTGTACCGCGCCCTGCGGCTCCTCACGCCGGAGGGCTGGATCGCCGAGCTGCGCAGTTATATCTTTCGTCAGGTTTTCCGTGATATGAGCGAGGAGGTGCAGCAGAAACTGCGCTATCTTTTTCTGGTGGAAGTACTGCGAACGGGTATTGACCTGTATGGGGGGCATTTTCGGCTGGATTCCGAGGAGTTGGAAGAAAGTAAGGTCGCCCGTAAGGATCAGAAGCGTCTGGCACCGCCTCCAGAGCCTCTGCGCATCTCCATGCTGGGACAGGTCAGTGCCGGTAAATCCACTCTGATCAATGCACTGACGGGAGCCATGCAGGCGGAGGTGGACATCCTTCCCGCTACGGATCGGGGTCAGGTGTACTGCTGCCGCATGGATGACGGTCAGGTCCTTACCATGGTGGATCTGCCCGGTCTGGATGGCAGTGAGGCGGGGCAGAAGTTTCTGCTGGAGGAAGTGATGAGCTCTGATCTCGTGCTGTGGGTACTGAAGGCTAACCAGCCTGCACGGAAACTGGACACGGATTTCAGGGAACGTTTGCGGAAATGGCAGGAGGATGAAAAAAACAGGGGCAGAAGAAGGCCTGTCCTGCTCGGAGTGCTGCATCAGGTGGACAGGCTGGGACTTCCGGGCCGCTGGCAGCCACCGCAGGATCTTGAGGCAGATTCTTTGCTGGCAGCCACCATCAGGGATGCGCTGACATACAACCGCTCACTTATGGATTTGGATGAAATACTGCCCCTTGCCCTGCCTGCAACGGACCCTCCCTTCAATCTGGATTCTCTGAAGGTTGCCATACAGATCCACTGCATGGCGGCGGTTCATGTACAGATGAACAGAAGGCGTATGGATACGGATGTTTTTTCTCTGAAAAAGGAATGGGAGCGGACAAAAAGCGGGTTTGCGCGTATGGTCCATATATGGCGGGATACGGAAGAAGCGGATTCTTCGTCCGAAGAAGAAAAGGAAGGGTAGGGTTCTTCTCTGTGTTGCATTTCAATGGTTTGATTTCTGTATGATGGGCCTCTGCCTGGCAGGTACGGCAGTCGGCAGATAAAAACAGGCCTGACCAGCTTAAAGGAGGGTGAGATGAAGGCACCGGATCAAGAGAAACAGGATGATTTTTACCGGAAAATTCGGATGAAAGTGAAGGCGTGGGCGGAATCCGGCAAGGGGAAACAAAGCCGGTGGTCGGAATATATTCTGCTGGCTCCGGATATGTTTTATCTTCTCTGCAAGCTGGTGGTGGACCCGGATGTCCCGGCAGGAGAAAAGGCCAAGCTTGCCTTTGCCATTGCCTATTTTATTTCTCCGGTGGACCTTCTGCCGGAAGCCATTTTAGGGCCTGTAGGGTATCTGGATGATATTATTCTCGCTACCTATGCTCTGAACAGTGTGGTCAGCCGTACACCGGAGCATGTGGTGCGCAGGCACTGGGCCGGTGATGGGGACATCCTTGAGGTGATGCAGCGCGTTCTGGCTGTGGCCGATGAAATGATCGGTGCCGGTCTGATACGGAAAATAAAAGCTTTGATGGCTGGAAAGTAACCGGGTGAAGATTTACAGCGTGGGTGGTGCCCTGAGGGACAGAATACTGGGACGCAGGGTTACGGATCGGGATTATGTGGTTCTGGGCACGGATGAGCAGTGTTTTATGGCAGCCTTTCCCCGGGCCCGGAAGCAGGGGAGGGAGTATCCCGTATACAGGGTGGGGGCTTCGGAGTATGTACTTTCGCCTTTTGAAAGCATAGAACATGATCTCATGGCAAGAGATCTTACCATCAATGCCCTTGCCGAAGATGAGGAGGGGCGTCTGTTCTCCCATCCCATGGCCCTGCAGGATCTGGCCTCCCGTACCCTCAGGCCCGTTAGCGGGGAAAATTTTCTGAAGGATCCGGTCCGGGTGCTGCGGGCGGCCAGATTTGCCAGTATGATGCCGGAATTCATCCTGTCCGGTGACTTGAAAGAGGCCATGGCTTCCGCCGCAGCCCGGCTGGATGGATGCACGGCGGAGCGGGTGGGCAATGAGCTGGTACGGGCGCTCCATTCCACTCTTCCTTCCCGGTTTTTCCGTACTCTTGCTGATACGGGCTGTCTTGTTCCGTGGTTTGAGGAAATGGAAAAGGCGAGAAAGGTGCCCGCCGGTCCTCCGCCCTGGCATGACGGTTCTCTTTTTGATCATATTCTGGATGTAATGGATGCCCTTCATGGGAAGGTCCTATGGGCGTGGATGGGTCTTTGCCATGATCTTGGCAAACTTGCCAGTCCCCCGGAAAAATGGCCTTCCCATCATGGGCATGATGAGGGGGGAGTGGTGCTGGCTAAGGGGCTGGGACAAAGGCTCCGGCTTCCGAAAAGGTGGGTGGAGGCGGGGATGACCGGGGCGCGTTTTCACATGAAGGCTGGCCTCTATGATAAACTGAGACCGGGAACCCGTGTGGATATCCTTTCCGCCCTGCATCGGCTGGATCTGGTGGAGGCTTTGTTTGCCCTGGTGCGGGCGGACCACGGTGATGACTTCTATGAAATGGCTGCAAGGGATCTCCGGTTAATGCTGGCTGTCCATCTTCCGGCAGGCCACGGCCTGAAGGGCCCGGAAGCGGGACGTCAGCTTCGTAATCTGCGTTGTCAGGCACTGGCCGCAGCAAACTGATGCCATGGTTTTTCGCTTGTCTGGGCGGCAACGGGAGAGTTCGGTACTTTTTCAGGGAAAATCCCAGAACCGATGGCACAGGGGCTGATCCTGCGGGGATCAGTTTTTTTATGTTCCTCCATTTTCTCCTTCAGGGGTAGGGAAAGGGCCATGGAACGTCAGGTTCAGAGGGTCCGGGCCTGCTGTACCAGGGCAGCCGCAATACCCCACATGATGATGCATACACCTGCATCCAGTATGCGCCATGCGGCTGCTTTCCGGAAAAAGGGGGCCAGTCTGCGGGCTCCCAGGGTCAGGGTGATAAACCAGAGGCTCGAGGCCGTGACCGCACCCAGCCAGAATCCCAGTCTCTCTGTTCCCATGAAGGGGGCGGAAAGTCCGCCCATGAGTACAATGGTATCCAGATAGGTGTGGGGGTTGAGGAAGGTGACGCCAAGGGTGGCCAGAATAAGGGAAGACTTTGTCATGTTCCCGCTGTTCGGGGTCTGGAGTGTGCCGCCTCCCCGGATGGAGGAGCAGAAGGCCCGGAATCCGTAGACCATAAGAAAGGCTGCCCCTCCCCATGTGGCCCAGCGGACAAAGTCCGGTCGGGAAACCAGTAGACTGCCCAGCCCTGCCACGCCGATACCGATGAGCAGGCTGTCGCAGAGAATGCAGGTGAAGGCGATGAGAAAGGGACGGTTGTTTTTGATGCCATGATTCAGGACAAAGGCGTTTTGTGCGCCGATGGCGATAATCAGTCCCAGACAAACGGAAAATCCGTAAATGGCAGGTGTCAGCATGGTCAATTCCTCTGTTCTATGCGGTTGCTTCCCTCCCTTTCTTTATCTCTGAATAAGCCAAAAGCAAAATTCATTATTTTTATGATTCATAATTTTTTGTTATAATCCTGTCCGGAGCAGAGACCGGAAAAAAGGCTGCTAAAGGGGGATACCTTGCCATGCTGGACTATAAGCTGTTGGAAGCGCTGGCTTCCGTTGTGGAAGAGGGAGGCTTTGAACGGGCGGCTCAGGCGCTGCACATCACCCAGTCTGCGGTTTCCCAGCGGATTAAACTTTTGGAAAACCAGACAGGTCAGGTACTGCTGGTACGGAGTTACCCGCCACGGGCTACAGAGCCCGGAGTCAGGCTTCTGAAACACTACCGGCAGGTGGCCTCTCTGGAGGCAGACCTGGAAGACGCTCTTCTTCCCAGGGGGCCGGGTGTTTATCGCAGCCTGAAAGTAGGCCTGAACGCAGACAGTCTTACCACGTGGTTTCCTGGGGCTGTGCAGTCCTTTCTGCTTTCCCGTGATATTTTGCTGGATCTCTGTACCGATGATCAGGATGTGACCCACCGCCTGCTGCAGGACGGAGAGGTGATGGGGTGTATCACAAGCAGGGAGAGATCCCTTCAGGGCTGCCGCGTTCAGGCTCTGGGCAGCATGCGCTACCGCATGCTGGCATCGCCAGCCTACATGGAGCGGTGGCTTCCGTCCGGACCGGAGGGTCTGGGGGATTTGCAGGCACCTGTGTTGATCTTCAACCGCAAGGACCGCCTGCAGGATTATTTTTTTACTTCGGTAACAGGGCACACCATTCGCCATCCTGTGCATTATATTCCTTCTGCCAGCAGCTTTCTCCAGTTCATACTGCTGGGGCTGGGCTGTGGCATGGTACCGGATCTGCAGAGTGATCGATATCTTGGGTCCGGTGCCCTTGTGGAGGTGGTGCCGAATAGGCCCATGGATGTTCCCCTGTACTGGCACTGCTGGGATATTGGTTCCGCTTTGCTCAGGGATTTTACGGAAGTGCTGGTGCTGGAAGCGGGCAAAAGGCTGCCGTGTATAGTGGGGCAGTAACAGCGGTCGGGCAGACAGACAGGTAACTTATAAAGGAGCAGGCATGCCGTCGGTCCGGTATGGTTTAAGGATTATTGGGAATAACAAGCTTCTTCTGTTGCTGACGGCGGCACTCATACTGCTGCTGTGGGAGCGGCCCGAAAAGGTAGGGGAACTGGGTACCTTTATACATTGGCCAACCATTGCGGCCCTTACGGGGTTGATGATTCTCAGCAGGGGATTGGAAGACAGCGGTATGCTGGCCAGAGCAGGCCATGTTCTTCTGGGCTGGGCACGTGGTCAGCGGCGGCTGGCCTGTCTGCTGGTTCTGTTTTCAGCCCTGCTGTCGGCCATTGTCACCAATGATGTGGCGCTTTTCATTGTAGTGCCGCTGACACTGGCGCTGCGGACCCTAACGCCGATTCCCATTGGCCGGATGGTGATATTTGAAGCCTTTGCCGTGAATGCGGGCTCTGCCTTGAGTCCTGTGGGCAACCCCCAGAACCTGTTTCTGTGGCAGGCTTCGGAAGTCGGTTTCATGGAATTTCTTTTTGTCATGATGCCGCTGGGCGCCATACTTCTGCTGCTGGTTCTGTTTCTGATTCCCTTTGCCTTTCCAGCACAGTCCATTGAGTCGGCAGACCTTGGCAGCTCCCGGCCCGTGAAGATATCCATGGCCGGTGTTTCCCTGCTGTTTTATCCCCTTTTTCTTGTAATGCTGGAGCAGGGGTGGTCAGTGAGTGCCCTGATTCTGACAGCTCTGGTCTATCTTATTTTCTGGCGTGGAGTGCTGCGTGGGGTGGACTGGCTGCTGCTGCTGGTTTTTGTGCTGATGTTCATGGTAACCGGTCTGCTGGCATCCCTGCCGTGGCTGCATGGTGCTGCCACACTGGCCGAAAGGTTGCCGGGCGGTATCTTTACATCCGCCATGCTCCTTTCTCAGGCAATCTCCAATGTACCGGCTACCCTTTTTCTTCACCATTTTACCCACGACTGGCAGCTTCTGGCCTGGGGAGCCAATGTGGGAGGATTTGGTCTGGCCATAGGATCCATGGCCAACCTTATTGCCCTGCGACTGGCCAGAAATCACCGGCTCTGGTGGTCCTTCCACTTTTGGTCCCTTCCGCTGCTGGTGATGGGGTGGTTGGCGGGTATGGTGTTGATCCGGTGAAATCCCGTAGGGGAATCAGAAAAAGCCTGCTTGACGCTTTGCGTATCGTCCACTAGGAGAAAGATGGCCGGACAGTGGAAATCGTGCAATCGATGGATGGAGCCCATGGTAAAAATGAGAGATCTGGGATTTGACGACTGGTTTCAAGAAAAGTCCGCTGAACTTTGCGGCATGGATAACAGTGTAGCCAGAGTGGCGGCCGTTGATCGCCATTATTTCACCATCAGGAATGAGCACGGTGAGATTCCCGCAGAGCTGGCAGGCAGAATGTATTTTCAGGCTGGTTCACCGAGTGATCTGCCATGCGTGGGAGACTGGGTCTGTGTACAATATCATAGTGATGATACATACGCCATCATTCACGGTGTCTTTCCCAGAAAGAGTTTTGTAAGACGAAAACGGGCCGGATCCGAAGTGGAGTATCAGATGATTGCGGCCAATGTGGATGTGGCTTTCATTGTGCAGTCCTGCCATTTTGATTTCAATCTGGCCCGGTTGAACCGTTATCTGGTCATGGCCGCTGACGGACATGTGGAGCCCGTTGTGATTCTCGCCAAAACCGATCTGATTTCCCATGAAGAACTTCAGGAGAAGCTTGCAGCTGTGAAACAGGCGGGTATCACGGCGAGAATTATTCCCCTCAGCAATGAAACGGGTAAGGGACTGGATGTCTTTCATGAGGTGCTTGTGCCCGGTCGAACCTATTGCCTGCTGGGATCATCCGGAGTGGGCAAAACCACATTGATTAATGGTCTGGCGGGCCGCGATGCTTATGCGACCCGTGCCGTCAGTGCCACGGGAGAGGGTACCCACACCACAACACGACGGCAGCTGATTGTGCTGAATACGGGGGTTCTGTTCATAGACACACCGGGCATGAGGGAGCTGGGTCTGATGGACAGGGGCGAGGGAATCAGAAGGGAGTTTGATGATATTCTTGAGCTTTCCAGAGCCTGTCGTTTTACGGACTGCAGCCATACTCAGGAGTCCGGCTGTGCTGTTCTTGCGGCCATAGCAGATGGGAATATCAGCGAGGAACGTTTTCATTCCTATGCCAAACTCAGAAAAGAGTCGGAGTTCCACGAGATGTCCTATCTGGATAAGCGCAACAAGGATAAGTCCTTCGGGCGTTTTCTGAAAAAGGTCGGGAAAGGTGCCAAACGGCGCGGGAATAAAAGGGAGAGGTAGAAAAAATCCTGCGGGTTTCTGCCCTTCCTCAAACTCCGGCATCGGGGCTCTGCCATCCCGCCGTCATCCCCAGAAGCAGCCGAAAGGCTTCTTATCAATTTCAAGAATTATTTCTTCAAGAGCGCTGAAAGCCCATAGGGGATCATACCGATACCACTTGAAATCGGATCGCATCCAAAAGAGATTCCACTCTTTTTTTTGACAAAAGTTGCTCTGGCTATGGGGTGTTCGCATGAATGCCCGGGACTGACCATGGCTCCCGGATTTCAAAAATCTCAAAGCTCTGGCCGGAAATTCGGAAGAAAAGATCCACCTCGTGTCGGATTCCCACAGGAGGCCGTATTTTTTTAATGAACTAGCCAACTATTTTTTGAATTCGTATGATTTCAAATTCGCGTAAGATCATGATGGTATACCCACCTTTTTTATGTGATTGCAGGGGTTTATGGCTTAAAGCGAGGAAACGTTTGAGGCGGCAGCCTCGTTCCCCTGACCCATCTCCCATGGGTTCTCACCGTTTCTCCCGGAGATATCCAGAAATAAATACGGGCTACTGCGGGTCGGAGAGGGAGCCTGTTCTGTCGAAACTCCGGAGAGCGGGGGAATTACCTGTCTCCGGAGTTTGGTATTCAGCGGGAATGTGTACAGGCTTTTTTGAATTCTTTTGTCATTTTTCCAAGTATGGCAGGAATTTTTTCCCTGTCGGCTGTTTCTCCGATAACCCGGACAAAAGCGGAACCAATGACAATGCCATCGGCATGGGGGACGAGGGCAGCCACCTGAGAAGCTTCGCTGATGCCAAAGCCCAGAGCCACGGGAACGGGGCTTACGGCCCGTACTTTCCGGGCCATGGCTCCGGCCCCGTCGGTATGGAGACCGCCGGAACCGGTGACGCCCGTCATGGAGACCAGATAGATGAAACCCTTGGCATTCCGGCAGATTATCTCCATTCTGTCTTCCGGCGTGGTGGGGGCCACAAGGGGTATGGAAACAAGGCCTGAGGCTTCTAGAAAAGGAAGAAGCTCGCCCGATTCCTCAAGGGGCATATCCACCACCAGCACACCATCTGCCCCGGCCGCGGCAGCATCCTTGCAGAATTTTTCCGGGCCGTGGGCAAGGATGGGGTTCAGGTAGGAAAAGAGTACAATGGGGGTTGGGTAATGCTCCCGGATTTCCTTTACCATTTTTAAAGCGGTGCCAAGGCTCACTCCTGCCTTAAGTGCCCTCTGGGAAGCCAGCTGAATGACAGGACCGTCTGCCGTGGGATCGGAAAAGGGGATGCCGATTTCAAGGAGATCCATGCCATGGTCCAGCATGGAAAAAATAATTTTTCGGCTGGTTTCCATGTCCGGGTCACCAGCGGATACAAAACCGATGAGGGCAGCCTCTTTGCGGTTTCTGCACTGCTCAAACATGTTGCGGATGCGGTTCATGATCCAATTCCTTATGCCTTCAGAAGAAGTTCTGCGTTGATGACGGCAAACTCCGGATGATTGGTGGCATTGGCCATGTCTTTGTCACCTCTGCCGGAAAGATTCACAAGAATACTCTGGGTTTTCGGCCTCTTTTTTGCCTCAAGGATGGCAGCTGCCAGGGCATGGCTGGATTCCAGCGCCGGAAGAATGCCCTCGCTTAGGGTCAGAAGCTTGAAGGCGGAAAGGGCCTGTATGTCCGTAATGGCTGTGTACTGTACCCGTCCGCAGTCCTTGAAAAGGGAATGCTCCGGCCCCACACCGGGATAATCCAGCCCTGCGGATACGCTGTGGGCTTCCAGAATCTGGCCGTCTTCGCTTTGCAGCACATAGGACTTGGACCCATGGAGAACACCCACGCTCCCCTTGAGAAGGGTGGCCGCATGTCGTCCTTCAAGGCCTTCACCGGCGGCTTCCACTCCCAGCATTTCAACCTTCGTGTCCAGAAAGGGAAAGAAAAGCCCCATGGCGTTGGAGCCGCCGCCTACGGCTGCTACCAGGAGGTCGGGCATGCCGCCGGTTCTGGTCAAAAACTGCTCCTTTGCTTCTTCACCAATCACTTTTTGAAATTCCCGCACCATCAGGGGATAGGGATGGGGGCCTGCCACGGAACCAATCACATAAAAAGTGTCTTCCACACAGGCTGTCCAGTGACGGAGTGCGGCGTTCATGGCATCCTTCAGGGTGGCGGTTCCTTCTTCAACGGAAATGATGTCTGCACCGAGAAGTTTCATGCGGGCCACATTGGGAGCCTGCCGTCGGATATCTTCTTTTCCCATAAAAACCGTACACGCCATGCCAAAGCGGGCGGCTGCCGTGGCCGTGGCCACACCGTGCTGACCGGCTCCGGTTTCCGCGATGACCCGGCGTTTTCCCATGCGATGGGCCAGCAGCACCTGCCCAAGGGTATTGTTGATTTTATGGGCACCTGTGTGAGTCAAATCTTCCCGTTTGAGAAAAATCCTTGCTCCTCCGGCCATGTCCGAAAGGCGGTCGGCGGCATAGAGGGCCGTTGGCCGTCCTGCATAATCCTGAAGAAGAATCAAAAGCTCCCTTTGAAAGTCCTTGTCCTTCCGGATGGACTCAAAGTTTTTTTCCAGCTCCAGCAGGGCGGGCATGAGGGTTTCTCCCACATAGCGGCCGCCGAAAATTCCAAAATGGCCCTTTGCATCGGGCAGGGCAGAGAAATCCGGGTAAGCTGTCATGGTTTTCCTTTCATATATAATTGCGAACAGCCTCCACAAAGGCCTTTATTTTTTCATGATCCTTGATACCGGGCGAAGATTCAACGCCGGAGCTTACATCCACGCCAAAGGGCTTTGCTTCGATGAGGGCATTTTTTACATTGTCCGGATGGAGACCACCGGCAAGCAGGGCAGGATAACGCTGGCAGAAATCCTTGGCCGCTGTCCAGTCCCAGCTTTTGGCGTTGCCGCCGGGCATGGTTCCTGCGACCGCTTCCACAAGAAAGCGGTCTGCGGGATAAGCTGCAGCCTCAGCCACCGGAGGTTCCTGAAAGAGATAAAGTCCCTTAATGACATAAAAACCCTCCTGTCGCAGGGATTCCACCAGAAAAGGACTTTCTTTCCCATGGAGCTGTATGGCATTGCAGCCTGCCTTTGTTGCCGTATCCACAGCTATCTTGAAATCGGGATCGACCATGACAGCCACTTTCAGCATGGTTTTAGGTACAGAATCTGTAATTGTTTTTGCCATCTTCACATCAAGGTGCCTCGGGCTTTTGGGAAAAAAGACGCATCCTATGGCATCCACCTTAAGGTCTGCACAGAAACGGGCCGTATCCGGACGGGTGATGCCGCAGATTTTGATGAAGGTCATGGAAGAACCCCGCTTTCCACCATGGCCTTCAGGTCTTTTTCCGGATCATGGCTGAGCACAAGGCTTTCGCCCACAAGAAAGCTGTGCACCCCCAGTTGTCTGGAGACGGCTATGTCCTCAGGTCCCCGGATGCCGGAAAGGGCCACGGGAATCACCCCCCCAGGCAGGAGGGCCGCCATGAGGGGCGCCATACGGATGTCTGTCGTGAAGGTGGCAAGATCCCTGTTGTTGATGCCAACAAATCTGGCCCCTGCATCCAGTGTCTGGGGGATTTCTTCTTCTCCATGAATTTCGTGCAGCACAGCAAGACCCAGCTCAGAAGCCAGAGCCGCCAGTTCCTTGTGGAGTTTTGGCTCAAGAATCCGGGCGATGAGGAGAATGGCATCTGCCCCCAGAACTGCCGATTCCAGCACCTGATAGGGGTGAAAGATAAAATCCTTGCGCAGTACGGGAAGGCGGGTTGCCGTTCGTGCCTCCTTCAGATCCTCAATGCTGCCGCCGAAGAAATCCGGTTCCGTGAGAACGGAAAGGGCTACAGCTCCGCCATTTTCATAGGCCTTTGCAAGGGATGCGGCATCAAGGTCTGGATTAAGATCCCCCTTGGAAGGGGACCTGCGTTTGATTTCAGCCATGATGGCAGCTGGTTTTTCAGGATTTTGGTGCAGACCGGCCCCAAAATCCCGTATTACGGATCTTTGGGAAAGCATATCCGATAAAAGGGCTTCCGGCTGCTTTCTCTGGGCCTGTTCAATGCGGAGTTTTCGTTTTTCAATAATCTTTTTCAAAATGGATGTCATGTTATCGACCACCGGCGGCCTCCTGAGTAAATTGAATCAGGGCCTCCAGTTTTGCCAAGGCTGCACCGGAATCAATGGCTTCTCCGGCAAGTTTGATGCCATCTTTAATGTCTTTTGCCTTGTCACAGGCCACAAGGGCGGCCGCACTGTTGATGAGAACAATGTTGCGTTTTGCTCCCTTTTCACCGGAGAGAACAGCCCGGGTAATGGCCGCATTGTTTGTAGCATCCCCACCTTTCAGGTCTTCAGGATCGGCGGGTTCACCAAAATATATTTCCGGATAAAGATCATAGGTTTTCAGCCTGCCATCGGCTGCCTCCGTCACCCTTGTGGGAGCGCATACGGAAATTTCATCCAGCCCGTCATGGCCGTGCACCACAAAGGCTTTGCGGGTACCCAGATCCAGCAGGGCCTGTCCCATGCTTTCCGTAAGCTCCGGTTTGAACACACCGATCACCTGACAGGATGCCGCCGCAGGGTTGGCCATGGGACCGATGGCATTGAAGAGGGTACGGATGCCAAGGGCTTTTCTGGCAGGCCCTGCATGGCGGACAGCGGCATGGAAGTTCGGGGCAAAGAGAAACCCTATATGGATTTCAAAGAGGGCTTCCTCCACGGCTTCCGCAGGGATGTCGAGCCGAACACCGAGTGTTTCCAGTACATCGGCACTGCCGCATTGGCTGGAAACGGAACGGTTGCCGTGTTTGGCCACCACCGCACCGCAGCCTGCCACCACAAAGGCGGCTGTGGTGGAAATATTGAAGGTATCTGCCCCGTCTCCGCCCGTACCGCAGGTATCCACCGTAAGACTGGCCGGTGTCTGGATGCGCTGCATGTTACGCCTCAGAACACGGGCCGCACCGGTCAGTTCGCTGGCGCTTTCTCCCTTTACCGCAAGGGCGGCAAGAAAACCGGCCACCGTGGCAGGATCGGTTTCTCCGGTGAATATGGCCTCCAGGGCTTCGCCGCATTCCTGTTCCGTGAGATCTTCATGGCGGATGATTTTTTCCATTAGCTTTCTGAACAGCATGATTCACTCCTTTATATGGCCTGCGGCCTGATCCAGAAAATTACGAAGAAAGCGTTTGCCCATGGGGGTCATGATGGATTCGGGATGAAACTGTATTCCTTCGGTGGGGTGTTCCCGATGACGCAGCCCCATGATTTCCCCGTCTTCTGAGCGGGCCGTGATGTCAAGGCAGGCGGGAAGGCTTTCTTCCCGTACGGCCAGAGAATGGTAGCGCATGGCCTTGAAGGGCCGGGTGACACCGGTAAAAACTCCCTTTCCGTCGGCTGTGATTTCAGAAACCTTGCCATGCATGAGCCGCTTTGCATGCACCACTTCCGCATCAAATACCCTTGCAATGCTCTGATGCCCCAGACATACGCCGAGTATGGGTTTTTTCCCGGAAAAGCGGCGGATAAAATCCATGGAAACACCTGCCTTTTCAGGCCGCCCCGGGCCGGGAGAAATGACAAGGCCGTCAATATTCATAGTTTCAATCTCTTCGGCTGTTATATTGTTGTTTCTGAAGGTTAGAACTTCAGCACCCAGCTCTTCAAAATACTGCACCAGATTGAAGGTAAAGGAATCAAAATTATCCACCATGAGAATCCGGGTTTTCTGCATGATTCTTCTCCTTATAGGGGCTTGGGGCCTGCCAGCATGGCAAGGGCCATCTGAAGGGCTCTGGCCTTGTTCAGGGTTTCCTGTCTTTCGGTTTCAGGGTCGGAGTCTGCCACTATACCGGCACCGGCGCGTACGGTGAGGGTTTCACCACGGATGATGGCAGTGCGGATGACAATGGCCAGATCCATGTTGCCGTTGAAGCTGAAATACCCCACAGCTCCGCCATAGGCGTCTCTGGGCTGGTCTTCGTTTTCCGCTATAATTTCCATGGCCCGGATTTTGGGTGCTCCGGAAAGGGTACCGGCGGGGAAGGTGGCTGCCACAAGGTGCAAGGCATCCAGTTCCGGCTTCAGCTGGGCTGTAATGTTGGAAACCAGATGCATGACATGGGAGTAGCGTTCCACCATCATAAGATCTGTTACCTGAACCGAGCCCGTTCGGGCAATGCGGCCAAGGTCGTTGCGGCCAAGATCCACCAGCATGAGGTGTTCCGCCTTTTCCTTTTCATCCTTTAAAAGATCATCTGCAAGGCGGCGGTCTTCCGAAGGATTGAGGCCCCTTGGCCGGGTGCCTGCGATGGGTCTCAGTGTGGCAAGGCCTTCTTCAAGGCGTACCATGGTTTCCGGGGAAGAACCCACAAGGGTCTGGCCCCCGGCCCTGAGAAAGAAAAGATAGGGTGATGGATTGGTGTAACGCACAGCTCGGTACAGAGCTATGGGATCATCCGGAGCCGGACCTTCAAAGGACTGGGAGATGACGGCCTGAATGATATCGCCTTCCATGATATGTTGTTTCACCTTTTCCACCCGCTCCCGGAAGATATCCGGCGGTGTCACGGGCTGGAGAACCGTAGCCGGTCCCTGAAAGATACCTTCTTCAGGGGCAGGCTTTCTGACGGTTTCAAGCAGGGTATCCAGTCTGGCTTCTGCTGTGGTATAGGCGCTGTCCGCACTGGCTCCGTCTTCTGAAAAGGCAAGGCAGATGCAGGTCAGGGTGTGGCGGTGGTTGTCAAAGACCATGAGGGTGTCGGGGATGAGAAAGACTCCCAGTGGCCTTGATGGGGGAAGGCTGTGGGGAATTTTTTCAAAACTGCTTACCGCCTCATAGCTGAGATATCCCACAAGACCGCCGGGGAAGGGGGGCAGGTCTTCCAGCTCTGCCAGCCTGTAGCGCTGGAGAATCTGCCTCAGGGCAGGGGTGAAATCACCCTTGTGGGGAAGGATTTCTGCTGGGCCGGGACCGTGTTTTTCTATGCGGTCCTGATAAATCCGGACTTCAGACCGGAAACTGGTGCCAAGGAAGCTGTACCTTGCCCACCGCTCCCCACCTTCTACGGACTCAAACAGGAAGATGGGATCCTGGGAATTGTGAAAACGGCGCAGCATGGAGACGGGCGTTTCACTGTCCGCAAGGATGCGGGCACATAAAGGAACGACATTACATCCTTCCCTGATTTTTTCGTTGAAAAAGGATTTTTCCGGAAAGCGTTCAAGGAGCATGGTATTGTATCCTTCAGGTTATGGGAATGAAGGGCTTTTGCATCCGGTCCGGAGACGGTTCCGGAGTTCACGCAAATGCCTTACAATAAAAAAAGGGGCCGCGGATTTCCCGCAGCCCCTGATACCATATTGATAAAACTGTTCTGGCCTGCGGTGTCATGGGACACCCACGGGCCATCTGATCTCAGTCAGCCTGTGCCGTGGTGTCCGAGGGATACGGGCCACCACCAGAGTGTAGGAATACATATGGAATGGCAAAGGCTTTGCATGATATTGTCCTGTTTTTTGTCAGTTTGTTATCTGGCCTTGTTTCTGTACATAGAAACATTTTTATGTATTTACCATATGGGAAGGAGCTGTCAAGATTTTTTTGGCTGCGTGGTGGTGCAGCCATGGCAGAGTGTTTTCCGGCAAAGGCGGGGATACGTAACAGTTCATTTTCTGCTCAACGCAGATAAAACGGCCTGATCGTTGTGTTCGGATGGTAAAGAGCGGGTGCTTTGCCGAGAGCGTTTCGATCTTATTCAAATGTTTTACGGTGTGCGGGCTTGCAGCTTGGTAGAAAAAAATAGATTGTGCCGGTATTCGGTGAAAAAGGGGGCTGCTTTGGGCGCCATCCTTGTCAAGGGTCGTTTTTTATGCCAGACAGATAAGCAATTTTGGGTGGATGATGTTGTTCCTTATTTACCCGTTTTGCCGGATACCCCCAGTGCCACTGTCAGCCGGAAATCATGGGGGCCAGAGTCATGGGTAAAGAGGATAAATGGAAAAAGGATGATGATGAATGAACGGCTGGACCCTGATGACTACGCAAAAGAGATTTCCTGTCTTCTGAGGAGGAGAGGCCGGACTCTGGCCCTCGCAGAAAGCTGCACAGGCGGCCTCATGGCCAGCCTGTTTACCTCCTATCCGGGAAGTTCTGATTTTTTCAAGCTTTCGGCGGTAACCTACGCCAATGATGCCAAGCAAAGGATACTGGGCGTACGTTCCGAAACGCTTGTCCGGGAAGGCGCTGTCAGTGAGGCCGTAGCCGCAGAAATGGCAGCAGGAGCCCGTGGAGCAGGTGTGGCGGATTTGGGTCTCGCCACAACGGGTATTGCCGGTCCGGGAGGGGGAAGCAGCGAAAAACCAGTGGGTATGGTCTGTATTGGACTTGCCGATCACAACAGAACGCTTTCCTGGACATTCGTGCGAAATGAAGGAGAGCGGAGATCCAATCAGCGTGTTTTTGCCGCTTTGGCATTGAAACAGCTGTATCATTATCTCCTGGAGGAAAACTGATGGATACTCCGGTTCTTGAGATCCGGGATCTTGTAAAGAATTTTGGTAAGGTGGAAGCGGTAAGGGGCATCAGTTTTGCCATTCGTCCTGGCATCTGTTTCGGTCTTCTGGGGCCCAATGGTGCCGGTAAAACGACTACCATTGAAGTAATAGAAGGGATTCTTTCCCCCACATCCGGCGAAATTCTGTACAAGGGAAAACCCAGGGGCAGGGCATTCCGGGAAGAGGTGGGCATACAGCTGCAGAGCACCGAGCTGCTGCTTCTCCAGACGGTTCGTGAAACCCTTGAGGTTTTTCGCAGACTGTACCGCCGGAGGGCCCCGCTGGAAGAACTGATTCAGACCTGTCAGCTGCAGGATATTCTGGATAAGGACAATGCCCGCATATCCGGAGGACAGAAACAGCGCCTTCTGCTGGCCATGGCCCTTGCCAATGATCCGGATCTGATTTTTCTGGATGAGCCCACCACAGGGCTGGATCCCCAGGCGAGGCGTCATCTCTGGGATATTGTAGGACGAATCAAGAGATCGGGTAAAACCCTGGTACTGACCACCCATTATATGGATGAGGCAGAAATTCTCTGCGATGAAATTGCCATCGTGGATGCCGGCCGCATCATCGCCATGGGCAGGCCCGCTGATATGCTGGCTGCCCATGGCGATGGAACGGTGATGACCCTTGGCCCCGGAGCCCTTGACGGTTGCTTGCCGGATCATTTCCCGTGGACACTGCGTCAGGGTGAGGGCGGAGTCGCTATCCATACCCGTGAACCGGGAGAAACGCTGAAAACTCTGGTATCTCTCGGTGCGGATCTCAACCGGCTTTCTGTCCGGGCTTTTAACCTTGAGGATCTTTTTATAGAGCTGACCGGCCGGGAACTGAGGCCCTGACCCATTCAGTCTTTTTTTGTCGCGTTCTCACAGGAAATCATATGATTCGACGGATTTTTATTATTGCAAGAGCCCGTATTCGAGAATTCTACAGGGATAAAACCAGCCTTGGATGGAATTTTCTTTTTCCTCTGCTGATTATTGCCTCTTTCAGCGTGTTTTTTTCGGCGGATACCCGGAATTTTGCCAGGGTTGGGATTGTGGATCTGCCTGCTGACTCCGCCATTGAAGAGAGCCTTGAACGCTTTCAGAAAAGTCGGCATCTGCATCTTCTTGTTTTTGACAGTCTGGAGAAGGGCAGGCATGCCCTGGAAAGACAGCGTGTTGATTTTTTGCTGAATCCGGCGGATGGCCGGTATTGGGTGGCGGAGGGGGCACCCGGAGGATATGTGGCGGAGCGTTTTCTTATGGCTGCGGAACACCCGGATCCGATATATTTTTTACGGACTCCCGTAGCCGGCGGAAGCCTACCCTATGTAGAATGGCTTTTTCCGGGCATCATCGGCATGAATATCATGTTCGGTTCCCTTTTCGGGGTGGGGTATGCTATTGTGCGGTATCGGAAAAACGGCGTATTAAAACGTTTGAGTGTAACCCCGCTGCGTCCATGGGAGTTTCTGACAGGGCAGGTTGTTTCCAGAATTTTTCTGTTGCTGGTCAGTACCGGTATTGTTCTGGCGATTTGCAGTCTTCTCTTTGGATTTAGGGTAAAAGGGTCCATTTTTGCGCTTTTTATGATCTTTGCCATGGGTAGTTTTGCTCTGGTCAGTCTTTCGGTGATTATTGCATCCCGGACGGAAAGTGAGGAGTTTGCCGAAGGTGTTCTGAATCTCATGGCATGGCCCATGATGTTTTTTTCAGAGGTCTGGTTTTCTCTGGAAGGTGCGGATGAATGGGTGCGGCAGGTGGCATTTTTTCTGCCCCTTACTCATGTCATAACGGCGGCACGTCAGATTATGAACGAGGGGGCCGGTATTCCGGATGTGTATCACCATATGCTGGCCCTTGCAGGGCTTTCCCTGATATTTATGGTTGTGGGAGCCGGTCTTTTCCGGTGGCATCGGGAAAAATAAGAAAAACATCGGGTTTATGCCCGTTTTAGCTGCGGAAGATACTGCCGGAAAGGATAGTCTGAATGAAGGGGAAGTCTTTGCAGGAAGATCCCTGCCTTTTTCAGCCGGAGTGTATGACCGGGGCCTCCGGAGAGGAAAGGGCGAAAGAACGTCTGCTGCCTCCATGGAAGGTTCTTGTGGCCGATGATGACCCGGAAGTGCACCGGCTGACCCGTCTTGTTCTGGCTGATGTGATGTACGAGGGAAGAAGGCTGCAGCTTCTGGAGGCCTCTTCCGCACTCCAGACACTGGAACTTTTGGAGCTCCATAAAGATATGGCCGTATTGGTGCTGGATGTGGTGATGGAAAGTGACACCGCAGGCCTGGACATTGTTCCCATGATTCGGGAGAAAAAAAAGAATGCCTGCCTGCAGATTATTCTGCGGACAGGCCAGCCGGGCATGGCCCCTGAGTCTCTGGTGGTTTCCGACTACGGTATCAATGACTACCAGTGTAAAAGTGAACTGACTTCCCAGCGTTTTGTGAGCTCAGTCATCATGGCTCTGCGGGCATACAGAGACTGTCATGCCCTCCATGATCTGAATACCAGACTGAAGTGCGCACTTCAGGAGAATCTGCGTATCCGCCAGCAGCTTCAGTCTGCCAATGAGGGCCTTGAATGCAAGGTGGCGGAACGAACGGCCGATTTGGAAAAACTGAACCGGGATTTACAGGATGCCATGGAAGCTGCCCGGGAGCTGGCTTGTCGCGCGGAACAGGCCAGCCGGGCTAAAACCATTTTTCTGGCCAATATGAGTCATGAAATCCGGACGCCCATGAATGGTATTCTGGGTATGGCAGATCTCTTGAGAGAAGGTGGGCTTGACCGGGAACAGAAAGAAATGCTGGATGTGATCCGTGGCAGTGGCAGTCATCTTCTCGGAATGATTGATGACCTTCTGGATTATACCACCCTTGAATCCGGAGACCTCCGGCTGGATGCACGTCCTTTTGATCCGGAACGACTTATGGAGTCTGTGCTGGATCTGTTTGCGGAAGCTGCCACTGAAAAAAAAATACGTCTGAAATATATGCCCTGCCCAAAGCTTCCCGCACTCCTTGTGGGAGATGAGGATCGGGTCCGCCAGATGCTGATTCATATCATAGGCAATGGGGTGAAGTTTACGGACAAAGGAGACGTTGTGCTGACGGTGGGAGGCAGGCAGACTTCTGCGGATACCTTTGTTCTGGAACTCTGTATTGCCGATACGGGCAAGGGTATTGCAGAAGAAGATAAAGATCATATCTTTACTCCCTTTTTTCAGGCTGACAGCCGGACCGTAAGACGGCATGGCGGTACGGGCCTTGGCCTTGCCATCTGCAGAAAGCTTGTAACACGTATGAGGGGTGAGATATCTGTTGAAAACAGCCCGGATGGAGGAAGCCGGTTTTTCATAGAAATTCCCTTTGCCATTGCGGCACCTCCTCCGCCCTTTCCCGTGGAGCTCCGGGAAGTGTTTGCAGAAAAAAAACTGGGCATTTGTACAGAAGACAGAAAGGAAGGGCTTCTGCTTGCCAGGTGGATCCGGGATGGGGGTGGCATGCCGGTTTTCCCCGGAGAGAGGGCCATGCATCCTCTTTTGTGGATAATGGACAAGAATCTTGCTCCGCCCACAGGAGCACCGGTTGTGTGGCTTGGTGGCTCCGGTATTCAGGTGCCTTCCTTGCAGAGGCCTTTATTCCGTTCCCGCTTTTTTTCTTTTTTTAAGGAGTTGATGAATCCTGTTGCGGAGCAGAAAATGTCTGTGGAGAAGGCGATACGACGGATTCTTGTGGTGGAAGATCAGGCTGTTAATCGCATGGTTGTGGCAAGAATCCTTGAGCACAAAGGCTTTTGTGTTGAGCTGGCGGAGGATGCTGAAGAGGCTCTCGCAAAGCTGACGCTCAGTCCCTATGATGCTGTTCTTATGGATATGAGAATGCCGGGAATGGATGGGCTGGAAGCAACCAGATCCATTCGTGGGGGGGCTGCCGGCGAGAGAAACCGGAGTGTACCCGTGATTGCCCTGACAGCCAATGCCGCTGTTGAGGACAGAAAGGATTGTCTGGCCGCTGGAATGAATGATTATTTGGCAAAGCCTGTGAAACCCCATACTCTCCTCGGTACCTTGCGCCGCTGGCTTGGCTGATGCGGAACCGGTTCTGAGAAAAAAATTTAAAAAAAGATCGCTGTTTTTTAAAAAAACTGGAAAGAAAATATTCGTTCCTGTATATTGCATAAGTTTGGAGGCTTTGGGATGGAAGAAAAAAATTTCTGGCAGTCACATTCAGAGCATTATCTTGAAATGGCCTTTGATACCCAGAGGCAGGAGAGAATCAGCCATCCGGATGGATATGGCAAAAGGACAGGTGATTGCGGAGATACCATTGAGTTCTTTCTGACCCTTGAAGAGGGGTGTCTTCGTTTTGTATCCTATCAGGTTGATGGCTGCATGAATACCAATGCCTGCGCAGCAACCATTTCCTGCATGGCAGAAGGCAAGGATCTGGATATGGCCTGGCAGATTCTTCCGGAAACGGTGATCCGTTATCTGGAAACCTTACCCGAACATGAGCTCCACTGCGCTGAGCTTGCGGCAGGTGCTTTTTATATGGCCCTTGCCGATGCAGAGAAGAAAGCAAAGGCCGGGAAAACAGCAAAAACGCCATGAACTGCCTTGCTTTAGGGAAAAGTGATGGTGATTTTTGGGATTCCGGAGTGGTCTGAAAAGACTGTTGATTTGTTTTTTGTGTCAGGTGTTATGGAATCCTCACTTTAGTTAATTCCTGTGGGTAACTTTTTACCTCCCTGAAATGGGAACAACGAAACTGTTCCCGGTCTGCTCAGTTCAGTCTCTTATGGTTTCCAGTCCGACAGGCCTGACAAGGCTCCGGGCTTACTTTTTCAGTTCAGTGCATCAGACATGCTGCTGTGATGGCGGCTCCTATGGTTGATCTGCAGGAATGCGGGTTATGAGGAGGTTAAAGGGAATGTCGGATCGGTCCACATTCATGAAGTTAAGGGAAGACGAGCGTGAAGTTCGGAAAAGTCTGATTATAAATGCAGCCATGAAGCTTTTTGAGGAAAAATCTTTCCACGATATCGGTATGCGGGATATCGCATCGGAAGCAGGCGTTTCGGCAGCATCTATCTATCGTTATTTTCCAAGCAGAGATGATCTTTTTGTGGAAGCCCTGATTCAGGACATCAATTCCATAGAAGGACTTCTGGAGCAGCGCTTGTCCAATGGCGGTACCATTGAAGATCTGGCCGTTGCTGTTGTGGATTATCTCATTGATAATGAAGCAACGTTTCAGATGATGTGTCATTTTATGATCCGGGGTGAGGTGAATACACGGGCCTTGAAAAAATTCAATGCCGTGCAGCGTTACTTTTTGAAAATGTTTGATGAGATGGTAAAAAGGGCAGGAGGAGCAGAGAATATCCGTTTTTTCTCCCATGCATTTTTTGCCTCCCTTGCGGGGGTTGTCATGACTTTCCGGAATTATCCCGGCAGGAACCCGGATGAAAGACGCCGGTATATGCATAAGCTGGCTCTTCTCATCATGAGGGAAGGCAACAGCCTGGATGAAGATATTTTTGAAAAGGATCTTGCCGATATCCGTAAAGCCAGACAATCCTGACCGTTTTTTTGTTATCCATGGACAGGGAAAAAAGGGCACCTCTGGGTGTCCTTTTTTTATGCCTTGTGTTTTAAGGGCTTCCGTGTAAAAAAGCTTTTTATTCAGGGTGTGCTTGGCACTTGATAGGGAATCCCGTGCAAATCGGGAACGGGCCCACCGCTGTAACCGGGGATGTTGTTTCAACGATGCCACTGTCTGCAAAAGAGACGGGAAGGCTGGAACAGCAGATGATCCGGAAAGTCAGAAGACCTGCCCTGAATGGTGTACCCCGGCCTCTTGCGGATCAGAGGGCGGAAAGAAAAAGGATGTTCTGCAAACAATGTACTCTGTGCCGGTACTGGCTGATCAGGCCTGTTCTCTGGGTCTCGAGGAGTCGTTGTGGCATGGCTGCTGTGGGGCGGTGGCCCCTGCTGTGCTATGCTTTCTCGTGCTCTGAAAAAGCTTTTGCAGAATCCCGTGGATTTTCCAATACCCCTTCTTTCCTCCCACCTCCGCAAGACCTGTGTATCCTTATTTTTAAAATTCTGAACGGTTGCTTTTTTCCGGTGTGAAAGCAGGATATATGAAAAAAATATGCATGGTTGCCGTGCTGGCTCTGATGGCTTTTGCCGAAATGGGTTCTGCCGGTAGTCAGAGAATTCTGCCCATGGCTCCCAGTCTTGTGGAAGCAGTGTTCGCTCTGGGTGCCGGAGAGCGTGTGGCAGGTATCCCTGAGTATACCTCATGGCCGCCTGAGGCACTGGATCTGCCCTCTGTGGGAGGCTATTTCAATCCCAATCTGGAGCGCATTGCCGTATTGAAGCCGGATCTGGTGATTCTGCAGGGACAGCATGAAAAAGTGGACAGATACTGCCGCAGGCATGGCATTCCCCTGCTTCATGTGGCCATGGAAGACAGGACTTCTATCCGGGAGGGGCTTCATATTCTGGGGCATGCTCTGGGACAGGATGCGGAAGCCCGGATGCTGACCGATGCCATGGAGGCGGAACTGGAAAGGCTGGGCAGAAAATTTTACAGAAGTAAGCCCCCTGCCGTGCTTCTGGTCGTGGGCAGAACACCGGGAACCCTTTCCGGTATCATGACGGCGGGCAGGGATTCCTTTCTTACGGAGCTGACGGAGCTGGCTGGCGGAAGGAATATATTTGATGATCAGTCCCAGCGTTATCCCACCGTTTCCAAGGAAGCGATTCTTGTCCGCCAGCCGGATATTATTCTTGAGTTCATGCCGGGAGACAGGGAACGGGAGGGAAACGGTCTGGTCCATGAGTGGCAGGCCATGGCATCCGTTCCTGCAGTACGTAAAGGCCGGATTCGGGTTCTTACGGATAACCGTCTTCTCATGCCCGGTCCCCGTATTGCCGAGGCCGCTGCCATTCTGGGTGAGACCATCGCAGAGATGATGCCATGGGAGGACTGAAGGCAACGGGACTCTTTTTTGACCGTGGTGGTGATTTTTCTCTGGGACCCCTGGATATAACGGTCCCTCAGAGAGGGCTATGCTCCGTCATCGGGCCCAACGGCGGTGGGAAATCCACTCTGCTGAAACTGCTTGCCGGAGTGCTGCGTCCGGCAAGAGGTACGGTGCTGCTGGAAGGTCGTTTTCTAAGTGATCTGTCACGCAGGGATACGGCCGCCCGGATCGGCTATCTGCCCCAGGAGGTGGGTGCCCTTTATGATTTCTCTGTGGAGGCGATGGTAGCCATGGGAATGTTTGCTCTGGATGGAGGACGCAGACACAGACCCTCAGGGTGTGGGCCTGCTACCTGCGCCATGGAAAAAACCCGTGTCATCCATCTGAAAAACCGGTCTTTCTCCTCCCTATCCGGAGGAGAAAAGCAACGGGTGCTGCTGGCTTCCGTATGGAGTCGTGATCCGGCGTATCTGCTTCTGGATGAGCCCACAAGCGGGCTCGATCCCCATCATGGTGTGACGGTTTTCCGGATGCTGCAAGAGGCAACACGTCATCATTGTGGAGCTCTGGTGGTCAGCCATGATATCAATCTTGCCGCCGCTTTTTCCGACTCCATGATTTTTATGGATCAGGGCCGTATTCTGGCAGAGGGCCTGCCCGATGAAGTACTGGATTCCGAGGCAGTGAGAGAGGCCTATGGTGGATCCATGGGTGTCTGGCCCCATCCCGATGGGAAAAAAGGTCGGGTGCTGCTGCCGGAGCGGGGGAGCCTGTCTGCATGAAAGAGCCAAGCCGCTGGCATGCATGGGCCTACGGAGGTATGGCTCTGGTTGCCCTTTTGATCCTGCCCTTTTTCGGTGCGGAAAGTATTCCCCTTCATACCCTTGGAAGTGTTTTTTCTTCTGCAGAGGATATGCATGCGGAAATTCTTCTGCATCACCGTATGCCCCGGGTGCTGCTGGCCTTTATCTGCGGCATGGGCCTTGCCGCCTGCGGTGCGGCCCTGCAGGTCATGCTGGAAAACCCCCTGGCAGAGCCCTTTGTGCTGGGCATTGCCGGATGCGCTGCGGTGGGTGCCTCCATGGCCCTTTCCTTTCCCGCCTGGCTCATCTGGTGGGGCCCCTTTTCTTCGGTGCAGCTCCTGTCCTTTGCCGGCTCCATGGTTGCGGTGGGTTTTTCACTGAAAATGGCAGCCCGCTTCGGGCAGGCATCGGAAACGGTGATTCTTGCCGGTGTCACCATTAATATTCTCTGCGGTGCACTGATGCTTTTGATCCGCTATGCAGTGGATCCTTCCCGTCTGGTGGTCATGGATCGCTGGCTCATGGGAGGTCTTGATGTGGTAGGCTGGGAAAATATTCTTGCCCTGCTGCCCTTTTTTCTTGCGGGCTCCCTCCTTCTTTTTCCACTGGGTGCACCTCTGAATCTCATGGCCGTGGATCCAGAGCTGGCCCGGGCCCATGGAGTGGCCGTGGGCAGGGTCCGTTTTTCCGTTTGTCTGGCAACGGGCCTTCTGGTGGGGGCGGCGGTGGCCGTTTCCGGCCCCATTGGTTTTGTGGGCCTGATTGTACCTCAGGCTGTGCGGAGTCTGTCCGGCCCGGACATGCGCAGGGGACTCTTTTTTTCTGCTTTGGCAGGAGGATCCTTTCTGGCCTTTTGTGACATGCTGGCAAGAACCCTTGTGGCACCTACGGAAATGCCCGTGGGAATCGTAACCGCTGTGATCGGTGGTCCTGTTTTTTTGCGGATGCTCTGGAAGCGTTCCCCCTGAGGGAACATGGGTAATGATAATAATGATGTCGGAAAGGAAACTGACAATGGTACGAAGACAATCCTGGATGAAGGCTGTGGTTCTGGCTTTTGTGGTGGTGTTCACTCCCCTTTACCTCTGGGCCCAGACCTTTGTTCCGGCCACTTTTGACGATGTGGACCGGGCGAAATTTACGAATGGCTACTGGAACGGCAGTGATGGGAGTGGAGAAATCCGCTCCGGAACCATTCTGTTCAAGAATACCTACATTTCGGCCTGGGACTTTTGGAGTGGCTTTGCCCTTTCCACAAAAAAGGATACTCAGACAAGGGGGTGGCTCAACCAGTACAGTGCCATAACCGGAGAAGGCATTGATGGTTCCAGCACCTATGCTGTGGGGTATTATTCTTCTTTTGCCGGTGAAACGGAGCTGATTCTGGACTCACCCCAGCGTCTTTCCGGTCTGTATGTAACCAATACCACCTATGCTTACTGGTCCATGAAAGAGGGGGATCAGTTTGCTAAAAAATTTGCGGAAGGAGACTGGTTTAAACTGACCATAACAGGCCGTAATGCCAATGGAGATTCCACGGGTAAGAAAGATGTGTATCTGGCGGACTTTCGCAACGGTGCGGCCAGTCCCCCTATTCTTGATTCCTGGAAATGGGTGGATCTGTCTTCTCTGGGAGAAGTGAAGCGGCTGACCTTTTCCATGAAATCTAGTGATAATAGTGCTGATGGCATGAACACTCCCGCCTATTTTGCTCTGGATAATGTGGGCGGTCCCCGCATTATGGAAGCAGAAGATTCGGACAGCAGCTGTTTTATCCAGACTCTGGGCTGGTAAGATGAAAGGATGTCTGCTTTTTGTTGTGTCCGCCGCTTTGATTTTTGCCTGCCCTGTTTTTGCAGAAGCCCCCGCAGCTTTGCAGCTGGAAACCCTTGTGGTGACGGCGGGACGGGAGGATAAGGATGCGGAAAAACTGGCCCGGCCCGTGCGGGTGCTGGAGAAAGAAGACTTCAATCGCATACCCGGAGCCGGGTTGGTGGAGGTACTGGCACGGGAGGCGGGTCTTGTTCCCAGAGAAGGCGTGGGGAAATCCGGAGGGCTGGACATCCGGGGCATGGGAGATACTTTTTCCAGTAATGTGCTGGTGCTGGTGGACGATGTCCCTATGAATGCCAGGGATCTTTCCGGTGTGGATTTTTCTACCATAGCTCTGGAAGATGTGGAACGCATTGAAATAATCCGTGGCAGCGGTGCCGTACACTGGGGCAGCGGGGCCGTGGGGGGGGTAATCCGCATTATCACGAAAAAACCGTCGGAGCTTTCCGCCACCCTTTCCACGGAAACGGGCAGCTTCGGTCACAGAAAAAATCGCATCCAGACCTCCGGCAGTAGCGGAAAGTCAGCCTTTCGTCTGTATGGCGGACACCGGGAAACGAACGGATACCGGGAAAACAGTGCTTTTGATGCAAAGGATGCGGGGCTGGATTTGCAGTATAATCAGAAAGGCCCTTTTTCCTTTGGTCTGTCCGGCCATGTGTACGCAGACAGCTATGGTCTTCCCGGACCGGTGACTCAGGGCAGGTCCCGCAAAAGCGCATCCACGCCCTATGACGGTGGAGAAACCTTTGAAAAACGATTTACGGCACGGGCGGAAGGAAACTTTGATGCCATGGGAACCCTGAAGCTGCAGAGAAGCCTGCGCTACAGGGATCAAAAAATGGACATGACGGGCAGGCAGGTGGCAGACAGTGAAAGCGGCCCTCCGGTGGATACGGGGGTTACGGAAAAAACGGCCCGCATGGATTATCACTTGCCCCTTGAGCGTAATGGCCTTCACCACAGCCTGCATTTCGGTCTGGATCATCTGGAAAGCCATTATGTGCGTACGGATCCCGATGCCAATCTGGCCCGACGCTACAATGGAAGAATTGTGGAGTATGGTGTGTTTTCGGCTGCCGATCTGGGTCTGACGGAGTCTCTGCGTCTGTCTCTGGGAGGACGTCACCATGTTATGGATGCGGATTACCGTTATGACCGGATGAGTCCGGAAGGATGGCGGCAACACAGCTTGCGGAGTGAAACATGGGAAAAACAGGCCTGGGATGCGGGACTTGTCTATGAGATGAGGCCATGGTTGCATGTGTATACTTCTTTTGCCACCAGTTTCCGGGGGCCCAATGTGGATGAACTGGCTCAGGCTTCCGCGGACTTGAAACCTCAGGAAAGCCGTCACCTTGAGCTGGGTTTCCGTTCGTCTTTTCCGGGCTGGTATCGTCTGGAAGCGGGGCTGTTTTCCATGGAGGCTGATGATGAAATTTATTACGACAGTCTTCGGCAGGAAAACCGCAATTATGAAGAGAAAACCCGGAGGCGTGGTCTGGAAACGGCCCTGACGCTCTATCCGGCTCCTGCATGGAGCCTGCGGCTGGACATGACATGGATGCAGGCCCGTTTTGAAAAAAATGACAAGGTGATTCCCCTTGTGCCGGAGCGCCATGCAGGATGGCAGATTTCATGGGAACCCGTGGAAGTGGTGGGGCTCTATCTGGCTGGTCGCTGGTTTGACAGTCGCTATGACGGCAATGATTTTGCTAACCGGGAAAAGAAACTGGATGCCTTTCATGTGTGGGATATGCGGGCCCGTCTGCACAGCTCACCCCTGGATCTTTTTGTGGAAGTTCACAATATTTTCAATGAAGCCTATGCCATGGCAGCCTATTCCGGTGCGTCCTATCCCATGCCGGGAAGATACCTGAAAGCCGGGGTGACCTTTTGTTTCTGACATGGAACGTATTGGCCAAAGGGGTCAGGCCCCTATGGGAAATATGCCAAAGGAGTCTGATTCCTTTGGGTGTTTTGGGTATTATTCTGCTTTTGCCCTTTGTATGTCTTGGGGGTGAAGGTCCCTATGCTCCGGAGGCGGGAAGGCCGGACTCTACAGCCATTCCCATGGACCATGAAAAAATTACAGGCTGGGCTACGGGATGGAGTGAATATGTACCCGGTACGGGTGTGGAAGATCCATGGAGGAATCCGGAAAGAGCCCTTGGCAGGGCCAGCGGCATCACAACGGATGTGGTTTCCCTTGGAATGGGTGGCAGCCTTACACTGACCTTTGATTTTCCTCTGGAGAACAGAGAAGGCTATGACTTTGCGGTGTTTGGCAACAGCTTCAGCGATACCTTTCTGGAGCTTGCCTTTGTGGAGGTTTCCACGGATGGGCATATCTTTGTACGTTTTCCCACCCATTCTCTGACCCAAAATAGGGTGCATGCCTTTGGGCATGTGAATCCCACCCAAATTGATGGTTTTGCGGGAAAGTACAGGGCTGGTTACGGAACGCCCTTTGATCTGGATCAGCTTGAAAAAGAAGATGCAGTGATACAAGGTCTGGTGGACCTCAGCCGTATTCTATATGTACGGCTTGAGGATGTGGTGGGGGACGGAAGCCGGACGGACAGCCATGGCAACCCGGTGTATGCGCCCTATCCGACTCAGATTTCAGCAGGATTTGATCTGGATGGTGTGGCCGTACTGTCCGGTGTGATACTGGCGCCTTCCGGCCGGGAAGATGCCGCTCCTCTGGTGAACGCTGGCATAGGGGATGACAGCGGGTGCTTTATTGGGCAGGTGGCTGCTTTTTGACCATGGGTCGGTATCTCAAATGATTCAGCGGAATCCTTGTATCCTTTGATCTCCGGCCAGTCATGGAGCAAAAAGGTGATAGATCTTTTTCCGGAAACAGACAGCTGATTCAAGAAAGCTGAAAAAACATGAAAAAAGGAGCTGCCTGTGCCGGAAAATGAGCCTAAGGCTGGGAGGCTGCCCGTAAAACCGCATGGAGGTCTGCCTGATCCCCTGCCATGCCGTTGACGTGTTCAAACAGAAGGCTGTTTCCGGGACCGATTACAAAAAGCCCCCCCTGCTGCCAGAGATCTCCGGCACTGCGGCCTTGCCGGAATCCTTCTTTCATGGCTTTCAACCCACGCATCAGGGGAGAAGGCCCCAGAGTCTTCCAGAAGCTGCGTTTCAGATCAAAGGACCGGTATGCCCCCAGTGCCGGATCCAGATACATTTCCCCACGATATGAAAATGTTTCCATGAAGTGCCGGGCATCCTCCGGGGTTCCGCTGCCGATGCTGACCAGTGCCACTCCCGTGCTGTCCAGATCCTCCTTGATTTCCATCAGGGCAGCCACCTGCTGCCGCGCAAAGAGTCAGCCATAGTGACGGAGGAATACCAGAACCACTTTCCTGTCCTGCCATAAAGAGTCCAGCGCTACAGCCTTCCCGTTGAGATCAAAGACAGAAATTGCTGAGACATCAGGAGATGGTTTTCTTTGCATGTTTTCCTCTTTCATACGATGATTGCGGTCTGTGCAGCCTGCCATTCCTATTATTCCAATGCACACAATCCATAGAACGTTATTTTTCATAACAGCTTTCCTTTTCATGCCGGGATATTGCAATGTTTTTTCTGCTTCCTCCTGTCTGATACCGCTGGAAAATCGATCTGTGACAAAAAAAAATTTTTGTCACAGATCAGCATTTTTTTTGTATCAGCAATGAGGAGAACCTGTTGCGGGCAGACGAAAATAAAAGGAGTGCGAGCAGTGAAAAATCCATTTAAAGAGATCAGCAACAGCCCGGAGCCGGATCTGCTGCTGGTGCAGTCCTGTCTGCATGGGGATGGTAAAGCCCTTGAAAGACTCGTTTTACGCCATCAGGCATGGATTTATAATATTGCTTTTAAAATGGTGATGGACCATGAAGATGCAAAGGATATTACTCAAGAGATTCTCATCCGGATGGTGACCCACCTTGGCAGGTATGAACCGGCAAAGGCAGCTTTTCGTACCTGGCTTTATCGTGTGGCTGTAAACCACGTGCTGAACATGAAAAAAAAGAGATTTGAAGTGCGTATCCATGATTTTGATACCTATGTGGGGATCATTGAAGCAATACCCGACGACAGGTCCCATTCCCATCCGGAAACAGCTCTGCTGGCAGAAGAACTGAAAACCGGATGCATGATGGGCATGATCCTCTGTCTGAAACGCCCGGAGAGGCTGGTTTTTCTCCTCGGTGGTGTATTTGGAGTACGGGACAGGCTGGGTGCAGAGCTGATGGAGATTTCCCCTGAAGCCTTTCGTAAAAAACTTTCCAGAGGAAGGCAGAAGGTGAGCCGCCATATGCAGGGTGTCTGCGGTCATGTGGACGCATCCAATCCATGCCGCTGCACGCACAAGGTGAAGCTTTTGTCTGATTTGGGAATGCTGGATCCGGAACATCTGCACTTCCACAGACCCGGGGGAGTACGGGTGAGGGATCTTATGGGAGAGCGTGTGCTGCGTTTTGAGAAGTCCTATTATGATCCGTTTCTGGCCCGGTTTCGGGATCAGCCCTTTTATGATTCTCCTGATATGGCTTTTTGGTTGAACGATATTCTGCAAAAAGATGATTTTTTACATCTGTTCCATCTGAAGGCCTGGTGAGAGAGATGGAATTGGGGCAGGCGTTGCTGAAACAGTCTTTTTACATGGCATACCTGAAGGAGTGACTTTCCGTGCGGCATTCTGCATTAATAGGTGAACGGGGGAATCAGCGGACTTTTTCCCCCGTGGAATCATTTTTTAGAGTCGGAAACGTTTGACCAGTGTTTCCAGTGTTTCTGCCATCTCGGCCACTTCCTCCGCATGGGTGCTGACGGCATCGCCCGTTGCCGTGATATCGGCCGTTGCACTGCGAACGGAATCAATGTCACCGTATATGTCTCCTACCAGCGCATGGAGGGAGGTCATGTTTTCATTGACTTCCTGAATGCCCTTGGAGGCCTGAAGCACGTTACCGGAAATTTCCCTTGTGGCAACGGATTGTTCCTCAACGGCCGTAGCAATGGCGTTGACGATATCATCGATGGCAGAGATGTCTTCTGTCACATGCCCCACATCCTCTCCTACCTCCAGTGAAAGGGTCAGGGCATGATTGATGATGCTGCGGATATTTTCCGTAGCCTTGGCTGTCTGAGTGGCCAGGTCCTTGATTTCCGAGGCCACAACGGCAAAGCCCTTGCCCGCTTCTCCTGCCCTTGCCGCTTCTATGGTGGCGTTCAGGGCCAGCAGATTGGTCTGTGCAGAAATTTCAGAAATGGTTTCCGTTACCTGGCCTACCTCCCGTGAAATATCTCCGAGTTCCTTTGCCTTACGGGACGTCTCCTGCACCCTTTGTACGGTATTTCCGGTGGTCTGACGGGCTTTTTCCGCATTTTTAGCAATTTCATCGATGGTGGCTGTCATTTCTTCCGTTGCCGCTGCAACCATGGATGTGTTGGTTGATGTTTGTTCCATGGCGGAGGCAATGCCTGCCATATTGTTTTTCATGGTAGCGGCTGCATCCGTAAGGGCTTCCGTACCGGAGGCTGCGGTACGGACCCCGTCGGCAAGACTCAGGGATTCATGGTGCATGGAGCCGGAGGCATTGCGGAGGCGTTCCGCATTATCCCGGATACGGGATATGATCCCATGGATCTGTTCGATAAAACGGTTGATCCACCGGGCCATCTCACCGGTTTCATCCTTGCGTTCTTCAGGCATTCGTCGGGTGAGATCGCCTTCTCCGGATGCAAGGTCTTTAAGAAGTCCGGATGTCCGTTGCAGGGAAGAAACCACATCCCTTGTTGTGAAGCCTGCAATGGCAAAGAAGACGAGAGCAAAAAGTCCTGCAATGCTGGCAACGGCAAAGAGATGGTTCCGGACCTGCTGGCCGATGCTCCCGCTGATCCTTGCCTGTTCCGCAGCAATGTTATCAATATAGACACCGGTGCCAATCCACATATTTGTGCCGGGAATGGGAGCGGAATAGGCTAATTTGGGTTGATTGCCAAAGCCGGGTTTGTCAAAAATATATTCTACAAAATCCCCACCCTTTGATGCGGCATCCCTCAGGGCTCTTACATAGTACACCCCATCCGCATCCTGAGCACCGCCCAGATCTTTTCCCACAAGATCGGGGCGGGTGGGCAGAGCCACATTGGTGGTCCCCTCATAAATAAAATAATAACCTGATTCATCTTCTTCAAAGCGGATATCCTGAATCATGGCTCGGAAAAGCCGGATGCGTTCTTCGGGGCTTTTTATTTCTCCGGCAACGGTTCCAAGGGACAGGGCCATGGAATGGGTGGCAACATAAATTTTGGCCTTCTGATCCCTGAACATGACCTGCCCGGTTTCAAGGATTCCCATATCCCTTGCCGTATAGGCCGTTTGAAAGGTTGCCCAGAACATGCCTGCCAGCATGCAGCTTGCAAGTATAAGAATGGTAGCCATGCGTTGGCGTATGGTAATCTTTTGCAGCATAACGGATTTCCTTATGAAAGGGGGGAGGAGTTTTCCCCGTGTCGGATAGAAAAACAGGCCATAGGTCTGGTTTGATGGAAAGGTCTGAAGACTTGTGGCAGCCTGTGTATGGGGGGTTATATAAAAAAGCTTCCCTATCGGCTGGGGATAAGGAAGGCCATTTGCTTTTTCAGAAAGTGGCTTCTGAAAATAAAATTTTTATATATTTTAGAGTATTGAGGAGGATTTGTAAAGATGGAAGTCCTTTGCCTGCCGGATGGCATAGCATTCTTGGCCATAAAACACAGCCATTTCTCAGAACAGGTGAGAAAATCGTTTTGATGCATGAACCCCACAGGATCAATTGGATGGCTGGTCCTATTCGGAAACCGCCTTCATACGCATCTGGATATATCCGTTTTTTATGGCTGTATAGGGATCAAGGGAGGCATCTTTGATGGCTTCATAATCTCCTATGCGAAAGGAAGTGGCGTTGACTGCCTCCGTTGCCTTGATTCCAGCCCAGGCCCGTGCGTCACCACTGGTATAGGTGGTCGGCTGGAGAAAGAAATCACCCACGAGTCCCACACCATCCCTCGCGGTGGTGGGACCAAGAACAGGAAGCACCAGATAGAATCCGTTGCCAATTCCCCAGTGTCCGAGGGTCTGCCCAAAATCCTCCGAAGGGACCTGAAGGGATGGCAGTTGCCGGGAAGCATCAATGAGACCGCCGATGCCCCATATGGTGTTGACAAAAAATTTACCCGTTTCTGCCGTTGCCGCTTTACCTTTCCCCTGAAGGAGCTGGTTCACCACCCGGACAGGTGCCGCCAGATTACGGAAGGCATTCCGGATACCCGTCCGGACAGGGGAGGGTGTTACCTTCTGCCATCCTGTGGCGGTGGGTTTGAGTACCCAGAAGTAGAGTCGGTCATTAACAATGAATATTCCCCGGTTGAGTCTTTCCAGAGGATCGGCAATGTCAGCACCGGGTGCGGATGCATATTCTGCCTCTATTTCAGAAAAAAAGGCATCATCATCTTCATCCCAGTAACTTTCCGCAGAAGCCGGAACCGCCAATGCAAAAAAAACGATAAAAAAAATGACAGGGTATGCACGAAAAAGACGCATGGATTTCCTTGTTCTGGAAGAGAAATAGCCGTTTATAAAAGTTTGAGCATATCTTCTTCGGCATCCGGATCCAGAGGCTTGCCTTCTTTACGTCTCTGTATGCGGTCTTTTTCCAGTTTCGTAATGCGTCCCTGCATCTGCTGGATGAGTTCTGCCGGTTCCCTGCGGAACAGATATTCCTCAAACTGACTGCGATAGTTCTGCACAAGGCTGATTCCTTCTATCTGCACGTCATAAATCCGCCACTCATTCTGGATGTGGCGCAGCCGGTATATCACAGGAACTTCCGAGTTACTGAGCAGTACCCTGGTGCGGACTTCCGAGCGGCCCTCACTGATAATGGACTCTTCATCATACACAACCTGCTCGTTGCGGAAATTTTCCTGCACTTTGCTGATATAGGTATTGGCCAGAAGTTTTGCAAAAAGATCCGCAAATTCCTTTTGCTGCTCTGGTGTGAAACGCCGCCAGTTACGGCCTGTTGCCAGCATGGAGATAGTCCTGAAATCAAAGATATCCTGAACATGTTCAAATAGTTCCTGGTGCTGTTTTTCAGCAAGATCGGGGTCTGGATCTTTGTATCTGGGATCTTTTAAAAGAGAAATGGCTGCGTCAATGCGGGTTTGTATGGTTTTCATGGGCCCCATTCCCGCAGAGGCTGCCATGGGCAGGAGGAACACAGCAAGCAGCCAAACAATAAGACAACGATGGACTGACATGGCAGTCTCCTTTTATTGTAAACTAAATTCCACCGAATACGTATTTTGCAATCATGTCTTCAATATCAAGGGGGGATTCGGTTTCAAAGAGGGTGTCGCCTTCGCTCAGGAGAATATCGGATCCGCCAGGAGACAGACGTATGTATTTGTCACCGATGAGGCCGGAGGTTTTTACGGATGCTATGGTGTCTTCTGAAACGGGGATGTTTTTTTGAATTTTCAGGTGCAGTACGGCCACGAGCCGGTCTGGATCCAGTAAAATCCGGCTGACGCTGCCAACCTGTACACCAGCGATCTCCACTCTGGCTCCGTTGGTCAGACCGGCAACGGAAGCAAAACGGGCTTCTATGGTGTAATAATTACTGCCGATCAGCTCCATTTTGCCTAGCCTGACGGTTAGGTAGGCTGTGCAGAGAATCCCTGCTATGACAAAAAGGCCGATGGTGGTTTCAATGGTGATTTTTTTCATAAAAGACTCCGTTGGGGTCCAGGGCATCAGGCTGATATCAGGTGGCAGCCTGACGGAAAACGTTGGCAGTCCTGAATTGATTTCAGTCGATAAAGGTTGAATGAACTTCGCCGCGGATGAACTGGCTGACCACGGGGGTGGAGCAGGCTTCAATGGTTTGGGATGAACCGGAAAAAACCACCTTTCCTCCGTCAATCATTACAATCTCCTGTGCAATGTGAAAAATATCGGGGATTTCATGGCTGACCACAAGAGCGGTGAATCCCAGCGTTTTCTGATAATGGGAAATCATGGCATGAACAGCATTTTTCCGGATAGGATCCAGCCCTGTGGTTGGTTCATCAAAAAGTACCAGTTCTGGATCGGTGACCAGTGCCCTGGCCATGGCCACCCGTTTCATCATTCCACCTGAAATCTGGGAGGGGTACAGTTTGCCGACATTTCCGAGATCAAGCTGCTCAAGGCGTGTATGAACTTTTTTAGAAATTGCCGCGGTAGAAAGACGGGTGCCTTCTTGCAGGGGAAGGGCGATGTTCTCAAAGACAGTCATGGAATCAAACAGTGCACAGCCCTGAAACATATAGCTCATACGGCTGCGGAAATCCCGCGTTTCCTTGCGGTTCATTTTCAGTATGGGCTGGCCCCGGTAAAGGATTTCTCCCCGGTCAGGTTCCAGCAGGCCGATAATGTGTTTGAGCAGAACGCTTTTACCTTCCCCGCTTTTACCGATGATGGCCGTGGTCCTGCCCTCTGTTATGGTAAGAGAAATACCGCAGAGAACTGGATTACGGCCGAAGTATTTATGGACATTATCAAGTTGGATCAGGGGCGTTTCCATAGTGTCTCACAAAAGAAAGGAGGTGAGGATGTAATCGGTAATAAGAATCAGCACCGAACTTTGGACAACGGCAGATGTGGTGGAAAGCCCAACGCTTTTCGATCCGAATGCGTTTTTACGGCGATGGGTAAAGTACCCCTGATAACAGCAGACCGTTGCCACCACTATGGCAAAAACAATGGATTTTACAATGCCTCCAGTTACATCCTGAAGAAGAATGCTGGATTCCACACGGGCAAAGTAAATGCCGGGATTGATTCCCAGCAGCTTGGATCCTGTTAGATAGCCACCGATAATTCCCACCACATTGAAGATGGATGTCAGCAGGGGGATGCTGATGAGTGCTGCCGCAAGCCTGGGGCTGAATAAAAAACGTACAGGCTGAATATTCATGGTTTTTAAAGCATCAATCTGTTCCGAAATACGAAGGATGCCAATTTCTGCTGTCATGGCGGATCCGGCCCGGGCCGTTACCATGATGGCGGTCAGAACAGGACCCAGTTCCCGTATGAGAGTGAGGGCGACAGCTGAACCCAGATACCCTTCGGAACCAAATTTAATGAGGGTGTAGTAACCCTGAAGTCCGAGAACCATGCCAGTGAACAAAGCTGTGAGAAAAATAACGAGAATGGATTTAACACCGATGAAGTAAACCTGCTGCAGAATTTTTTTTATCTGAATGGGCCATGAAAAAATGTGGACGAACCCTGCACAAAAAAAGAGGGTAAAATGGCCTGCGAGCTGGATTCGTTCCAGCACAATGGCCCCGAAAGTATGCAGAATACCGGATGTCTCTGGTGTGATTTCCTGATTCATGGAATTTTGGATCCTTGGAAAATGTAAAGGAAGCTACACCCCTAAGTGTTGATGTATGGTATAGGGGAAAATCTGCCCGGGTGTCAAGAAAAGCCGCCTTTGCATTCTACTGGTATTTTTCATGAGATGCCAAGGCTGGAGGGTAAAACTGACACCCCGTGTCTGATGGGGGCAGGAGCGGCAGGCTGTCCATGGCTGTTTTTGAGGAAGGCCTGATGGCAGACTTTTTGTCCGGAAATGGCAGGCGGCGGCCTTCTGGCCGCCTATCAATTGTAGGCGGGATGGGTGGGTGGGATTCTGTTGGCAGGTAAGAAGAAAAATATCATATTGTAGTTTATATTGAAACATTTAGTTTTTATGACTCTGTCGTTTTCGTTCAGAAAGGAAATGGTTTGGCTTCCAGAAAAAAATACTATGCGGTTTTACGGGGCAGAAAGCCCGGAGTGTATACGGAGTGGTCGGGTTCAGGCGGAGCCCAGGAGCAGGTGATGGGTTTTCCTGGAGCCCGCTACAAAGGTTTTGAAAGCATAGAGGATGCCAGGTTGTTTATGAATGGCAAGGCAGAACCCCTGAAGAAATCTTCCGCCTCAGGAAGTGTCCGTAATTTTCATGGAGGAGGGGACATGACGGTGGATTTCGATGCATGGCCTGTGCGTGTTTATAGCGATGGAGGTGCCATCGGTAACCCCGGACCCGGGGGGTATGGTACTGTTGTGATACGAAAGGATGGAAGCAGAGAGGAATACAGTCAGGGGTTTTTACTAACTACGAATAATCGTATGGAGCTTCTCGGGGCCATTGTGGGACTGGAGGCTGTACGGGATGAGGAAGTAGCCGTGCTGGTAACATCGGACTCGCGGTATCTGGTCCATGGAATTGAAAAAGGCTGGGCAAAGGGCTGGCGTGCCAGAGGATGGAAGAAGTCTGATGGCAGCCCGGCCTTGAATCCGGATCTGTGGGCCAGGCTGCTTTCTTTGCTGGATGGCAGAAAGGTACAGTTTCAATGGGTGAAAGGCCATAGCGGTCATGAGGAAAATGAACGCTGTGATGCCCTTGCCCAGGCAGCCGCAAGGGGGGATGCCCATATTCCAGACCAGGGCTACAAAGGCTGAAACCATGGGCTGTTAACAGAAAAAGCCCGCTCTCCCAGGGAGGTAGCAGGCTTTCAGGGTATGCGGTGTATTTTCAGGCAGCGGTTTTTTTCACAAAGCCCATAACTGGTCTGGCTGGTTTTCCAGGCCGGTTTTCCAGGGATTGACCTATGTCATCCATGATGGTCTGCAGGGTGATTTGTTTTTTTACGCTGTCAAGGCTGACAAAGTGGCCGGCCGCAAGGGAGTCAAGAAGAGAACCCGTTTCAGCCCGGGCCGTTTCCATGGCAAGTTTTTTTCTGGCAAGGTAATCTTTGCAGAAACGGCTGATGAATGCCCCTTTTTCCATGGGAATGCGATCGGCAAGCTGAAGGGCATTTTCCATGGAAATGTCATCAAGGATGTTGTATTTTTTGATAAAAAACTGCCACATGCCCGCTTTTTCATGGCGCCCCGGAACCGGTATACGAACCGGAGCCAGCCTGCCGTCCCGAATGAGGGTGTCATCAAAGGTTTCGGGATCCGCATTGGTGGTAATGCTGAAAACAAGATCCGGATAGTTGGCGATATATTTTTTCAGTACATCCACAGCTTCCTGATAGTAGTCCGCTCCGGAGCTGTTGTGACTGGCCGTATTCATGACGAGTGATGTCGCCTCGTCCAGAAAAACAAAAGCAGGTTTACCATCTTTGCTACTGGTTTCTACAATGGCGGCAATGGCGGCATCCAGGTTGTGCGCAAGGGAACCTATGTACTTTTCGCTCAAGGCAGCCACATTGAGTTCCGCTGAGTGGGCACCGGCCTTCTGGTAAACATCCGCAATGGCTTTCTGCAGGGCGGTTTTGCCTGTTCCGCCTTCCCCGTAAAGAATGACACCGCTGCTCAGCGGGGGTTCGTTGCGGAGGACCTCGGGTATGCTGGTGCGTATGAGAACTTCGTTGAGTATGGTCGGTTCCATGAAAATTTCAAAAAGAGGTGCAAGAATGTCTCCATATGGGACCGGGTTCCTGCTGACAGTGTGGGTGGCATAACTTGTACTGGTTTTTTTCTGAACAAAGAGTTCTTCATCCAGGCAGATAAAATCAGAATGCCGTTCCAGGTTATGGGATCTGGCTGCAAAGGGTGTGAAGATATCGCTTGTATCCACGTCATAGGCGGTGGGGTGATCTCCCGTTTTCCGGATAAGGGGCGTAAGGTTTCCTGCGTATCGTTTGGAAATCTTGCCATTCAGGTGCAGCCAGATACGGTCCTGTTCATCCCTGAAAATAGCGCCTGCCTGTCCGTATCCTTCTTCTCCTATGGTCATGTGGCGTATGGTTTTGTGTTGTTTGAAGGCTTCCAGCATCATAGTACCCCCTTTCATAAACGCCGCTGGGGATCTTCCCCGTCTGTCTTTTCGGGCGTCTGATGCTATCATCGGCAGAAAGGAAGCACGGGTTTAAAAAAAATGTAATGATCTGGAAAAGATCATGGGTATTGATCCGCAGGAAAAAATACGGGCGGCAGGTAGCCTGGGTGGGGCAAAAAGCAGGGCTGGGTCCTTCGGAACCTTCCCATGGCTAAAGCCAGGGGCCTTACGGCGACAGTCGGTAAAAAAAAGGCAGGCTGTACGGCAGCCTGCCTCAGGATGATCAGGCCGACCAGGTATCTTTGGGACCATAAAGGAGAAAGTCCTTTGTCCGGCTGCGATAATCTGCAAGATCTTTTTGCCATGTCTGCCGGAGTTCGTTCGCACTGACACCGTTTTGAAGAGACTCCCGTATCTTGCTGCTGCCAAGGATCATGTCCATTGGAAGTTTTTCATATTCGTATTCATAGGGAGGCTCTTTCAAGGCAAAGGATGATGGGTGCTGTTCCATCACCGCCTGCAGCAGACAGAGGCTCTGGTAACAGGGGGAATAGCTTGCGGGTTCGTTGATATGAATCTGAAACCCGTGGCAGGGTTCGCCTGCATATTTTCCTGAAGTTGGCTCAAAGACAAGGGGGCGCAGTATGGATCCGGCAAGTGCGTCCTCGGGAAGCCTGCGGAGGATGGCATGGGTATTCAGCCATGGAGCGCCAAAGAATTCAAAGGGTTTGGTTGTACCGCGCCCTTCCGAGAGATTGGTCCCTTCCCAGAGGACCTGTCCGGGGTAAACAAGGGCGGTCTCCGGAGAAGGCATATTGGGGGAGGGTAGTATCCAGGGGAGTCCCGTTTCCCTGAAACCCATGTCCCGCCGCCATCCTGTCATGGGAATCACGGCAAGATCGGCATGAATCTGATGGACCGTATTGATCATGAGGGCGTATTCACCGATGGTGAGGCCATGGCGCATGGGTATGGGATAGAGTCCCACGAAGGAAGCCTGTTCCGGTTCCAGCAGGGGCCCCTCTGCCTTTATGCCGCCGATGGGGTTGGGCCTGTCCAGCACCACGATGGGAATGCCCGCTTTCCGGGTAGCTTCCATGCACAGGGCAAGGGTATGGATAAAGGTGTATACCCGTGTTCCCACGTCCTGAATATCCACAAGCAATATGTCGATATGGCCGAGCATTTCGGGTGTGGGGATTCGGGTCTCTCCGTAAAGACTGAAAACGGGTATGCCCAGAATGGGATCTTCCATGTGGGCCGACTCAATCATGTTATCCTGCTTTTCCGCAAAAAAACCGTGCTGAGGAGAAAAAAGGGCTGTTAGCTGCCCGGGAAATCGTTTTTGGATATGGTCTCTTGTGTGGATGCAGTCCGGCCCCGTGGATGCAGGATTGGCCAGAAGCCCCAGCTTCCTGCCCGATAAAAAAGCAGGAGGATTTTTCAGAATATTATCAAGTCCCGTGCCTGTCATGTGCTCTCCGGATCGAAAGGGGTGGATAAGGATTATGTCTTTGCCTTGCTAGCTGATTGTGCTACAAAACAGGGTAACTTGCAAACCCAGCCCGGACGAGCCGGGAACTACCCTTCCTCATTATGATGCTGTCAGGTGCCCCCCATGACTCCTTGTGTGTTTTTTGTGGATGATGAGCCCCGTATTCTCCAGAGTCTTCGCAGGCTTTTCCGTAACGAGGGCTATACCCTTCATACGTTTGACAGCCCCCTTGAAGCCCTTGAGCTTGTACCTGATCTGCGTCCTGCCGTTGTGGTGGTGGATCAGCGCATGCCCCGGATGACCGGGCTGGAATTGCTTGAGGAAATAAGAAAAATCTCACCGGCAACCGTTCGTATCATGCTGACAGCCTACTCGGATGTGGACGTGGTGGTGGGGGGATTGAATTCCTGGACGGTGAACGTTTTTTTGAAAAAGCCCTGGGATGATGAAGAGCTGCGTACGGAAGTGCGCAATGCCATCCGTTATCACTGTCATCTCACCGAAGGGGGCAGCGAAGCCTGTCGAGGTGTGTAGGAGAAGCCATGAATCCATCCGTGGTTCATCAACTGACCGGTCATGCAACAATCTATGATGTAAAGAGGCTGCGGTCCGAGATGATTGATCTCATGGATAAAAAGACGGGGATTACACTGGATTGCAGTGAAATAGTCCGATGCGATACGGCCTTTTTGCAACTGGTCCTTTCCCTTGCGCAGGCCTGCAAAAAACAGAATATATTTTTTTCGATCATTCCAGGGGCTGCGGTGACGGAGGCAGGACGCAGGGCTGGCATGGATTTTTCCGATATCCTACAGATCTGACGGGATTCTACTGGAATGGATAAAAGGGTTCTTGTGGTCGATGACGCTCCCAGCATTCGGATGCTGGTGCGTTTTTCCCTTACAAAGGCCGGTTATCTTGTGGATGAAGCCTGCGATGGTAAAGAAGCCCTTGAAAAGCTGGTGTCGGGTCTCCATCCTGATTTGGTACTTACGGATTTTCATATGCCCCGCATGGATGGTCTGGAGCTGATTCGGGAAATTCGTGCACAGGGAAACAGCCGTTTTGTTCCTGTTGTCCTTTTTACCAGCCCTCAGGAACCTGAAAAAAGACGGGAAGCCCGTGAGGCTGGTGCTTCCGCCTGGATAGAAAAGCCCTTCAAACCCGATGCCCTTCAGCGTCTGATCCGCCGATTCATCGGCTCTCCCGGAGTCTGATATGAACGATAAGGATGGATCTCTGGAACAGGAACTTGCCGAAGTCTTTCAAGGTGAAGCGGCAGATCTGTTCCGTGAGATAGAATCCGCGGTTCTGGATCTGGAGTCCGGATCCGCCGACTCAGATGGTATCCACCGCCTTTTCAGGGCGGTGCATACCCTGAAGGGTTCGGGAGCCATGTTTGGGCTTACCCGCCTTGCCAGCCTTGCCCATGAGCTGGAAAGTCTGATCGAGAAAGTCCGGGAACTGGATAGTCCCCCCGATCGTACCCTGATTTCACTGGTATTAGAGGTGGCAGATCGTTTACGTCTTCTTGCAGAATCAACAGAGATTACGGAAGAGGATGACGGGGATCTGCTGGCCAAAATGACCGCAGCTGTTGTGGCTTTGGAAGATAAAGAGGAGGAAAAGCTCCCTTGTGAGACGAGGCTGATTTCCATACGATTTAAACCCTTTTCCAAAATTTTTCTTTCTGGAATGGATCCAGCCATGGTTCTGGATGAATTGCGGGCAATGGGTGATCTTACGGTGAGCATTGACCGGAAAGAGCTCCCTGATTTCTGGGATTTTGATCCGGAACAGTCTTATATTGCTTTCAATATGACGCTAAAAACAGCGGTTTCCGATGCGGATATCGAAGATGTGTTTTTATTTGTTGCTGAAGACAGTGAGCTTGTAATTCAGAATCTTTCGGAGGCAGAGCCGAAGGAAAAAGACATTCCTGTGCCTGCGGTGGCCAGAGCCGCATCCTCTGCAAGGCCGGGTGATGCACCCCATGGAGAGAGCGAAGATATACGCATTGCCGCTCCACGCCTGGACAGTCTGATGAATCTTGTCGGTGAGCTGGTCATGCAACAGGCCCGGCTGAATGAGCTGGGTAAGGTGCTGAAGGTGCCGGTTCTGGATGAGTGTCTGGAGGGCCTGGACCGTATTTCCCTGAGCCTCAAGGACTGTGTTCTTAACCTGAGAATGACTCCCATTGCGGGTATTTTTTCCCGTTTTCGCAGGCTTGTACGGGATCTTTGCGCAGAATTGGAAAAGGAAGTGATTTTTGAGGTAGAGGGTGGAGAAACGGAGCTGGATAAAGCATTGATTGATGGTCTTGGGGAGCCTCTCGTGCATCTGGTGCGAAATTCCCTTGACCATGGTATTGAGCATCCCGGAGAAAGGCTGAAACAGGGAAAGTCTGCGGCAGGGTTATTACGGCTCTCTGCGGCTGCTCTGGAAGGTCGGGTGGAAATATGCATAGCCGATGATGGCAGGGGAATTGACAGGGAAGCCGTACTGGCCCGTGCAAGGGAGAGGGGGCTTGTGGATGCGGGGGCTGAACTGGGACCGGCGGAAATTGATTCCCTGATTTTTCATCCGGGCCTGTCCACCTCTGGTGTTGTGGGTAAGGTGTCCGGCCGGGGTGTGGGAATGGATGTGGTGCGGCGTCAGATAGAGTCCCTTGCCGGGCGCATCACTCTTGAGAGCCGGGCGGGTCAGGGTACGCGAATTCGGATGTCCCTCCCTCTCACCCTTGCCATTGTCGAATGTCTGATGGTGCGTGTGGGGCAGGGGCTTTTCGCCCTTCCTATTACACAGGTGGAAACCTGTATGGATTTTTTTCATGAAGAAGATAGCCGTAGACCGGAGCACCTGATTCGATTTCGGGGTAAGGCTTTGTCCTATGTGGTTCTGAGATCTTTTTTCCGAATGCATACAATGGAAAACCTGCAGCAGCAGGTGGTGGTTGTCCGTTCGGAGACGGGATTTTTCGGGCTTGTTGTGGACAGCCTGGCCGGTACCCAGCAGGTAGTCATAAAGTCCATGGGAGCCTGGTATGACAGGCAGGATGGCATTGGTGGTGCAACGGTGATGGGAGACGGAGAAATCGCCTTTATTCTGGATGTGCAGGGACTGTGGCGCTGTGCCTGTACGGATCTGGTTCAAGAAAGAGACAGAGCTTACCGGAAAAACAGGAATTAGCCGGGAACGGGGCAGAAGGGAAAGGGAATGGCCATGCACTGGAAAGATTTCGGTATTGCAACCAAGCTCGGGCTGGCCTTCGGGCTTGTTCTGACGTTTCTTGCGGCGGTAATTCTTGTGGGGTTTCTGGGGGTGGACCGCATGGTGCACCGGGGCAATATGCTGATAGACGGCAGCCGTATGGACAGCATTCTTGCCATTAAGGAAGTGGAACTTCTTCAGGCTGCGAGGAAGGTGGGAGCCCATCTTCTGGGCGGGGAACGTGTACGGGTTTCTGCTGAACGGAACCAGACCCCCTTCGGCGTGTGGCTGGCAGGTGAAGAAAGACGGTGGATGGAAACCCATGTTCCGGATTTGGCATCTCTTTTTTCGAGGCTGGACAGGCAGTATGATGAACTTCATGGTGAGCTGGTTGATGTTTTGCAGAGTTACCAGACAGATCATGCCGATTTTCTGCAGGAGCTACAGTCTTTTAAGCAGCAGAATCAGGTGTGGGGCCAGCAGGTGGCCGAACAGCTTGCTCTGGGCGTTGGATCCTTGTTCCGTTATCAGGATATGCTCCGTAATGTCGGCCTGCAGGCAGAATCCGTTGTGAAGGCCTGCTATGAAGAGCCCGGGCTCAGTGATGAAGCCCGCAGGGAAAAGGCCCTGAAACTTTTGATGTCCATGCGTTATGGGGAAGAAGGTAAAGATTACCTCTGGATTCATGATGCCCGGCCGCGGATGGTGGCCCATCCTTACTTCCCCGAACTGGTGGATTTAGAATTGGGGGAGGAGCACAGGTACCTGCGAAGTCTTTTCGGCCTTATCAACAGCCGGGTCGGAAACCGGGAGGAAGCCTATCTGCTCTATGACTGGCCCCACTATGACAGGGATGTTTACCTGCCTAAGCTTGGATATATACGGTATTTTGAACCATGGGGATGGTACATAGGGACAGGGGTGTATCTTTTTGAGGAAAACTCTGCTCTTTTGCAGAGGGCCAGGGAGTTTTCCGATGGCGTGCCTTTTGTTTTCAGAATTTCAAGGGATATCCGCATGTCAGCTTTTGGCCGCTTTCTTACGGAAGAGGATTTGTGGCCAAAAGGGCTGGGTATTGAGGGACCATTGCGGGCATGTCGGGGTCCTTTGAAAAAGCTGTATGCATCGGCAGGGCATATCGAAAATGCCATTAACGAAGGGCGTGTGGAAACGGCCATGGGGATTTATGAAATTGAAACCATGGGGGCTTTATCGGAACTGGATTTTCATATGAACGAAGTAATCCAGAAGGTAACCAGAAGAAATCGTTCCGCTGCAGAAGCCCGGACTCGTTTTGATACCGCTGTTATGCCAGTATTCGAAGAAATTCTTGCTACCCTTCATGAGCTGAGAATTGTATCCAGATCCCGTATGGAAGGAGTGGAAGCCCTGGCCGAATCGGCGAAGGAAACACGCTGGCTTTTTGGCCTTCTGGGTCTTGTCGCTCTTAGCGCGGGAGTGGGCATGGCTGTTCTCATGATCCGGGTGATCCGGAAGCCCCTTGTCTATCTGGCAAGAGCTGCCCGGAAAATTGAAGCAGGAGACTATACTCTGGCTGTGGCCTTACAGCAGAAAGATGAGCTGGGCCGTCTTTCCATAGCCATGGATCAGATGCTTGCAGGGTTGAGGCGCACAGCTTCTCTGGCCAGTTGTGTTTCAAAAGGAGACCTGAGGCCTTCCTTTGACGGCATGGCTCAGGGAGATGTGATTGGTGCTGCATTACGGGAGATGGTTGAAAATCTGCGGACCGTTGTGGATAAAGTGCACCATACTGCAGATCAGGTGGGGACGGCCAGCAGGGAGTTGAAAGAAACGGCCATGCTGGTTGCTCAGGGTGCTTCCGAGCAGGCCGCCTCAGCGGAACAGAGTTCCGCGTCCATGGAAGAAATGAGTTCCATTATCCGCCAGAATGCAGAAAATGCCCGAGAAACCCGCGCCATAGCCGATAGTGCTGCTCAGGAAGCCCGGAAAACAGGTGGATCCGTTGGTAAAACCGTTATGGATATGCGTGAAATTGCCAGCAGGGTTGGCGTGATTGAGGAAATAGCCCGGCAGACAAATCTTCTTGCACTGAACGCTGCCATAGAGGCAGCAAGGGCCGGGGAACACGGTCGTGGGTTTGCCGTAGTTGCGGCGGAGGTACGCAAGCTGGCGGAACGCAGTCAGAAGGCCGCCGGTGAAATTGGGAGCCTGGCGGCAGCCAGCGTTGTGCAGGCCGATGAGGCGGGTGTGATGCTGGAGCGTCTTGTTCCCAGTATAGAGCGCACGGCTTCTCTGGTGCAGGCCATCGCTGTTGCCAGCCAGGAGCAGAGCGAAGGCGTCAGTCAGGTGAATCAGGCTATTCTTCAGTTGGATGAAATTATTCAGCAGAATGCCCATGTTGCCGAAGAGATGGCCGCATCGGCAGGGCAGATGGAAGCACAATCACTTTATCTGCAAAAGGCCATGGCTTTTTTCAGGGGGAGCGAATTGTCTGTGGAGCCAAGATCCATTGCTCGGGAAATGGAGATATCCTCAGGAGAAAACCAGCAGAAACCGAAGGGATCTTTGAAGAAAAAAGGGAGAGAAATGGGAGGCTCTTCATTTTCCGATTCGTCGAACCGCGTGGTGGATCTGGATGAGGATTGGGGGATGGATGAATATGAGATATCTTCTGTTCCGAAAGGATCCCGTCATGAATGAGGGGCAGAGACAGTGTCTGACTTTTCATCTGAAAAAAACTCTTTTTGCCCTGCCTGTTGAGGTGGTGCAGGAAGTTCTGCAGGATATTCGGGTGACTCCCATCCCAAGAACCCCGAATTTTCTGGAGGGAGTAATGAATCTCAGGGGAAAAATTGTTCCCGTGGTTGATCTGAATGTGAAATTTTCCCTTGGACCCACTCCGGTCACACCGGATACGGCTGTCATTGTGGTGGCTATTCCTTTTGAGGGCAGGGAGCTGTTTGCGGGAGTGCGTGTGGATGGGGTGGACAGTGTGATGGCCTTTGATGAGGCATCCCTGAGCCCCCCGCCGGAAATTGGCACCTGTGTCCCTTTGCAATTTATTGAAGCGATGACAGTGGTAGAGGACAATGTTCTTTTGTTTCTGGATATTGCCAGGGTGTTCACCCGTTCGGAGCTGGGTGCTGTTCACCGTGTCCGCCAGGAGGGTGAAGTCGGTACAATGGGGGTAGATGATGAGTGAGCGAAGCGGAAAGGGACTTCGTGTGCTGGTGGTGGACGATTCAGCCCTTTCCCGGAAGATGTTTTGCACTATTCTTGAAAGTGATCCGGGGATTCTTCATGTGGAGACCGCAGCGGATCCCTATGGGGCCGTAGAGAAAATCCGGAGAGAAGTCCCGGATGTTATTCTGCTGGATGTGGAGATGCCCCGCATGGACGGGCTGAAATTTTTGAAAAGGATTATGGCTCAGCACCCTCTTCCTGTGGTTGTGTGTTCCGCCCTGACCCGGGGTAAAGGAGATGCCATAGCTAAAGAAGCTATGGCTCTCGGAGCTGTAGATATTATTGCCAAACCCACAATAGAAGACCGGGCGGCCATGGATGAGGCATCCAGAAAAATTCTGGATGCCATCTATGCTGCCGCCGGAGTACGGAGGGATCCCATGGCATACATTGACAAAAAGGAAACTTCCTTTTAAGGACTGTTGCAGTTTTTCCGGGTCGTCGCCCTCTTCTCAGGATAGGGGCGGCTGTTTTTTTGATTCCGCTGCAATTGGAGAGTAAAGGATGCTGCCATGGAAATAGCTGTACCGGATTTTATCCGCGCCATTGCCCCCTATGTTCCGGGTAAACCCATTGAGGAACTGGAGCGCGAGCTTGGGCTTTCCAGGGTTGTGAAGCTGGCTTCCAATGAAAATCCTCTGGGGCCGTCACCCATGGCAGTACAGGCCATGCAGAAAGCCATGGTAAAACTGCACCGCTATCCTGACGGTTCGGCTTATTATCTGACGGAAGCCCTGGCAACCCATATGCAGGTTGCTCCGGAGTGCCTTGTGCTGGGGAATGGTTCCGATGACGTGATTGCCATGGCCGTACGGGCCTTTATGCGGACCGGGGAAAAGGCTGTCATGCCCCATCCCGCTTTTCTTATGTACGATATTCTGGTGAAGACCGTAGGAGGTATTTCCGTTCCCGTTCCCCTTCAGGGGATGGATCTCGATCTGGATGGCATGGTCGCTGCCGTGGAAGATGAGACCCGTATGGTTTTTGTCACCAATCCCAATAATCCCACGGGCCGTTTTATCCCCCTTGATCGGATGGTGGCCTTTCTGGATGCCATTCCTTCATCGGTTCTTGTGCTTCTGGATGAAGCCTATATTGAGTTTGTGAATGACGGTGACCGGTATTCCGGTGTTTCCCTGCTGACGACCTATCCCAACCTTGTTGTCCTGAGAACTTTTTCCAAGGCTTATGGCCTTGCGGGTATCCGGGTTGGATACGGAGTGATGGCCAAAGAGGTGGCACTGTGGCTGCACAGGGTTCGTCAACCATTTAATGTTAATCTGCTGGCACAGGCCGGGGCCCTTGCCGCTCTTGAAGATGACGGGTTTTTGCAGGAAACCCGAAAGCTTGTGTCCGATGGAATAAGGTGGCTTTCAGAACAATTGGAAGCCATGGGGCTGATTACCCACCCGAGTGAGGCGAACTTTTTTCTGGTAGATGTAAAAAGAGAAGGGAAAAAGGTGTTTGAAGCCATGCTGGCAAAGGGGATTATTGTGCGGTCCATGCATGGCTATGGGTTTCCACGCTGTATCCGGATTACGGCAGGTCTGCCGGAAGAGAATCGTATGCTGATGGATGCCCTCAGGGAAGTCCTTTGTGAGATTCCAGAAGACTGAATCTCTTGTCAGCAGTCATTACGGCCATTTTATTACCTTATGGAAGTCTGTTTTGTATATGAAATCTCTGGTGATTACCATCGATGGACCTGCGGGTGCAGGGAAAACTACCATTAGTCGCCAATTGGCGGACCGTATGGGATACCGCTATGTGGACACGGGAGCCCTGTACAGGGGAGTGGCACTTTGTGCTTCTCGGGCAGGGGTGGACAGAGGCAATGAGCAGGAGCTGAACACGTTTCTGGAAGGCCTGAATCTTTCCCTGGTTCGGGGTGGAGACGGCTGCCTCAGGCTTTATGCCGGTGAACAGGATATCACGGCAGAAATCAGAACGCCTGCCATATCCATGGCTGCATCCGCTGTTGCTGCATTGCCTGCGGTGAGAAGTTGGCTGTTGGGTGTGCAAAGGAGGCTTGGGGCAGAGAAGGGCGTGGTTTTTGAGGGAAGGGACATGGGATCTGTCGTTTTTCCCGAAGCGGATGTGAAATTTTTTCTTACCGCTGATCTCCGGGTGAGAGCAGAGAGACGCTACGAAGAGCTTCCTCCCGATTCATCCCAAAAACTGGAGGATGTTTTGATGGACATGCAGAGGCGGGATGCCCAGGATTCCGGGCGGGATCTTGCTCCTTTGGTGGCATCCAAGGATGCCACCATTATTGATGCCTCTGCCCTTACCATAGACGAGGTGCTTGTCCAGATGATGGACTGCATACGGGAGAAAAGCGGGCAGGAGCGGAAGTAGATATTTTGTCTTGTATCCATTTTTTGTTTCTGATAAAAAAGAAAGGATATGCCATCTCTGAAAAACAGGGAAGTGCATGAATAACGCTTAGGGGGATAACTTTTAATGGGAAACCGTAACAACATGGACGCTTTCGAAGACAACGAAGAAATGGACGACCTCGGATTTGATGGAGAAGATCTTCCCAGTATGGAAGAGCTTTTGAACGAGTACGAGGAAAGTTTCGGCAAGTTCGCCGAAGGCGAGGTGGTGAAAGGCAAAATCATCTCCGTAGACCGCGAGTACGTTCTGGTGGATGTGGGATATAAATCCGAAGGGATGATTCCTGCCCACGAATTTAAGAACGATGCGGGAGAGGTAGAAGCTGCCGTAGGCGATGAAGTGGAAGTCATGATTGAGCTCTGGGATGAAGAAGAAGAGCGCGTTGTGCTTTCCAAGGAAAAAGCCGAAAAAATCAAGGTTTGGGAAGAAATCAAGAAGATTTACGACGAAGATGGCGTGGTGGAGGGCATTATCACCAACCGCGTGAAAGGTGGTTTCTCCGTCGACATTGGTCTTCAGGCCTTCCTGCCGGGCTCTCAGGCGGACCTCCGTCCTGTGCGCAACCTTGATGAGCTTGTGGGTAAATCCTTCGAGTTCAAGGTGCTTAAGTTCAACAGAAAACGGAGCAATATCGTCCTTTCCCGTCGGGTTATTCTGGAAAATGCCCGGGAAAAGGCCCGTTCCAAAACCCTTTCCGCTCTGGAAGAAGGCAAGGTTATGGACGGTGTGGTCAAAAACATTACCGAGTACGGTGTGTTTGTCGACCTGGGCGGTGTGGATGGACTTCTCCACATCACCGATATTTCCTGGGGACGTGTCAAGCATCCCTCTGAGTTGTTTTCCGTAGGTGATCAGATCAAGGTCAAGGTACTTTCCTTCGACCTGGAGCGTGAGCGTGTGTCGTTGGGCATGAAGCAGCTTACGCCGGATCCCTGGACCATTGCTTCTGAAAAATATCCTGTGAGTACACGGGTGCAGGGCAAGGTTGTTAGCCTTACGGATTATGGCGCTTTTGTGGAACTGGAAGAAGGCATTGAGGGCCTGATTCATGTTTCTGAAATGTCCTGGACTCGTAAAATCCGCCATCCTTCCAAGGTTCTTTCCGTGGGAGAGGTTGTGGATGCCATGGTTCTTGACATCAAGCCCGAAAGCCGTCGTATCTCTCTGGGTATGAAGCAGGTGATGACCAACCCATGGGAAGTAATCAGTGAAAAGTACCCCGTGGGTACCATTATTGAAGGTAAAATTAAGAATATTACGGATTTCGGTCTTTTCATCGGTATTGATGATGACATCGATGGTCTTGTGCATATTTCTGATATTTCCTGGACCAAACGCATCAAACATCCTTCTGAAGTATACAAGAAGGGGGATACGGTTCAGGCCGTGGTTCTGGATATTGATAAAGAAAACGAGCGTTTCTCCCTTGGGATCAAACAGACCCATGACGATCCATGGAAAAGCGTGGAGGAACGTTACGCTGTAGGAACGGAAATACAGGGGTCCATTACCAATATAACGGACTTTGGTATTTTCGTGGAGCTTGAGGAAGGAATAGAAGGTCTTGTTCATATTTCCGAAATCAGCACGGAAAAAGTGAAAACCCCTTCAGAGGCCTTTAAGGTTGCTGAGTCTATCACTGCTAAAGTGATGAACATCAATTCCGAAGAACGCCGTATTGGTCTTTCCATTAAGCGCCTTGATATGGATGATGATGAAGCCATCATGAGCGACTATCTCAAGAATATGGAAGACGCCAAGCCGACCTCGTCCCTTGGTGAAAGCCTCAAAGAAAGTCTTGAGGCAAAGTACAAGGACCAGTAAAACAGATGGAAGCCCGGAATCATCAGAAAGTGATGGTTCCGGGTTTTTTTACAGTTTTGCTAAAAGAGCGTAGGAACGATTGGGGTTTCCCCGGATCGATGACAACGCTCTTTTTTTATCCTGTTTCTGACATACGGAGGAAAGAGCATTATGTTCTCCCGCAGGCATCCCTACCTTTTTTTTATTCTGATCATGACTGCTATGATTACGGGCAGCAGCATGCTGATACGTCTGGGTAGCGTAGTAACAAAATCCGAAGCCAAAGGGGAGAAGATTGGAGTTGTGGAGCTGGTTGGCCCCATCATGGAAAGTTCTCAGGTCCTTGAAGATCTAAGAACTTTTCGGGAGGATCCGAGTATTCGGGCCATTGTTATCAGAGTGGATTCTCCAGGAGGAGGTGTGGGGCCATCACAGGAAATTTTCAGGGCTCTCCAGCGTGCCCGTGAGGATAAAATTGTGATCGCTAGTCTGGGCAGTGTCGCTGCCTCCGGTGGCTACTATGCCGCTGCTGCTACGGATGGTATTATGGCCAATGCCGGGACCGTAACGGGTAGCATCGGTGTTATTCTGGGCTATACCAATTTTCGGCACCTGGTGGAAAGGATTGGTCTTGAACCCGTTGTTATCAAAAGTGGGGATAATAAAGATATGGCCTCGCCCGTAAGGGATCTGACACCGGAACAGCGGGAGATCCTGCAGGCTTTTGTGGATCGCCTGCATGGTCAGTTTGTCAGGGATGTGGCTGAAGGCAGAAGCATGGAAGAAGAGGTTGTTGCCCGGCTTGCCGATGGAAGAATTTATGCCGGTGATGAGGCTATGGGCCTGGGACTGGTGGACCGTATAGGAAACTTTGAAGATGCCCTCTCCTGGGCTGCAGAAAGGGCTGGCATTCCCGCAGGTGCCTGGGTTGCTGTTTATCCGGAGAGGGAAACTTCATGGCTCTGGAATCTTGTGGATGGTGGCGCCCGGTCCCTGGTTGGAGCGATGGAGCGCAGGGCAGGATTGCAAGGTGGTTTCCTGTGGACGCCGGGTATGTAGACGGTGCCGTGTTGAGGATATAAATTCAGCCGTTGGCTTGTTCAGAGAAATTCACTGACATCGCCCAGGCCTTCCCGGAGCACTTCCGGTATCTCGCCCGAAAGGTCAATCACGCTGGAAGGGATACCGGGTACACTGCCACCTCCGATTACCATGTCGACCTGTCCCCCGAAAAGTTCATGGAGGAGGCTGGCATCCGTTTCCAGTTCTTCTCCGGCCCTGGCTGCCGTTGTTGATATGACCGGATTTCCCAGTTCCCGGACAATAGCCAGAGCAATGGCGCAGTCGGGTACACGTATTCCAGCGGTTTTTCGTTTTGTCAGCATCATTTTGGGTACTTCGCGGGTACCTTCCAGAATGAAGGTATAGGGGCCAGGCAGAAATCGTTTCAGGACGCGGTATGCTGCATTGTGTACTTTTGCATAGCGGCTGATATCCGTCAAATCCGGGCAGATAAAACTGAAGGGCTGCTTTTTGTCTTTCTGCCGGATCTGGTAAATACGCTCAATGGCTTTTTTGTTCTGAATATCACAACCCATGCCGTAATGGGTGTCTGTGGGATAAATGATTACCCCGCCGTCTTTCAGACACTCCACAACCTGACGTATCTGCCGTGCATGGGGTGTTTCAGGGTGAATGGTCATGAACATGGTATGCGGTCTCCTGATTACAGAAAAGGGGCAGTTATGGATCTTTTGTCAGCCAACAGATTGATAATGGAATAGCATACGTTTTTTACTTTTGCAGGCACGTTTTTTTCTATATCATAGATTCTGGCTTTCTGGTAATGCGGGCAGTCAAAAGGAAAGGCTGATGATATTTTTTTACAGTGCGCCCTGTTCCGTAGCAGAGAGTTTTTTTACATCTTGCACAAGCCTTCGTTGTTTGTTAGGTATACGCCCACTTTCGGACCGACCTTCTGTATCTGGGTCGGTTTCCCTGTCTTGACGGCCGGTTGGGAGTTAGCCCACCGGCCGCCCCTGTATCCGTATACGTTCGTCATTACCCGTGCCCAGACGTGTTCCTGCGCCACAAACGTTTTGACTCATTGACTCCGGAGGATTCCCCATGGCAATTGCGTCACTTGAAGAAGCTTTTTCCTTTGATGATGTACTTCTTTTACCTAATTATTCCGATGTGGTACCCAGTGACTGTGATGTTTCCACCCGACTGACCCGGGAAATTACCCTTAATGTGCCGGTTATTTCCGCAGCCATGGATACGGTGACAGAATCCCTTACCGCCATCAGTATGGCCCGTACAGGGGGTATGGGGATTATCCACCGCAACCTGACCATTGACGAGCAGATTCGCGAAGTGGATCAGGTAAAAAAATCCGAAAGCGGGATGATTGTAGATCCCGTTACGATTTCACCGGGCGCCCAGATAGGGGATGTGCTGAAGCTGATGAGTCGTTACCGGATTTCCGGTGTTCCCGTGGTGGATGGAGATAAGCTTGTAGGGATTGTGACCAACCGGGATCTGCGTTTTGAGACGGATATGACCCGACTGGTGAATTCGGTAATGACCACAGAAAATCTTGTAACCGTTCATGAAGGCATTACCCTTGAGGAGTCCAAGCAAAAGCTGCATCAGCACCGCATTGAAAAGCTTCTGGTGGTGGATAAGGATGGTCGCCTGACGGGTATGATCACCATCAAGGATATTGAAAAAATAAAAAAATATCCCCATGCCTGTAAAGATGCCATGGGCAGACTTCGCGTCGGAGCAGCTGTAGGCGTGGGTGCGGATATGATGGAGCGCACCGAAGCACTGATCAAGGCTGGTGTGGATGTCCTTTGCATTGATACTTCCCATGGGCATTCCAAAAATGTCATGGATGCTGTCCGGACCATTAAAGCTGCCTTTCCCAAGTGCCAGCTGATCGCAGGAAATGTGGCAACGGGCAAGGGTGCTGAAGCGCTGATTGAAGCGGGTGTGGATGCGGTGAAGGTGGGTATTGGTCCCGGTTCTATCTGTACCACACGCATTGTTGCCGGTGTGGGGGTGCCCCAGCTTTCCGCCATCATGAACTGCTGCGCAGCTGCCAATAAGCACGGTGTGCCTCTCATTGCCGATGGGGGTATCAAGTTTTCCGGTGATCTCATTAAAGCCATTGGTGCGGGAGCCCATTGTGTCATGCTTGGTGGTCTTCTGGCCGGAACCGAGGAAAGCCCTGGAGAAACTATTCTGTATCAGGGTCGGACCTACAAAGTGTACAGGGGCATGGGTTCTCTGGAAGCCATGAAAAAGGGCAGCAAGGATCGCTACTATCTGGGTGATGAAGAAGATGACGATAAGCTGGTCCCCGAGGGAATTGTGGGCAAGGTCCCCTACAGAGGAACGGTTGCAGAAAATATTTACCAGTTGGTAGGTGGCCTTAAGGCCGGTATGGGGTATGTCGGATCCCATAACATTGAAGAACTCAGGGAGAAGGCGCGGTTTATTCGTATGACAGCGGCAGGTCTGCGTGAAAGCCATGTTCATGATGTTATTATTACCAAGGAAGCTCCTAACTATCGCATAGACTGATAAGTGATCGTTTTTTTTAAAAAAAAAGCGATAAAGATGCCCGCCGATGTGCCTTTCAAAGGTACGCGGCGGGTTCTTTTTTCAGAGCGTCAGAGGTCAGTGACAGCGGGTACTCGCTGTGCTATGAAGGGCAGGCAGGTATCTTGTGTACCGATGAGACTTAGCCTGCAATAATGGCACGGAAGTTATTTTGTCCTTATTCAGCCATCTCATTACCACGACTTTGAGTCCTGTGAGCCCTAGGGCATGGGAACTTGCATGGTCAGATCGTTTGCCAGCAGGCATCTGTAAAGGGAGCCTCGGCAAAACAGGGCCGTAAAACCCTTTGCAAGAGCAGCCCCTGCGCCTGCCCGTATCAAAATATCCGCTTGCATTATGGTCTGACAGCAACCTGTGGCTGAGTCAGGATAGCAATCAGATTTCATAATGCCTGTTTGTTTTTTATATGCTTGAAAGAAGAAAGGTTTTTTTCATGGAAACCCCGGTTCCGGATTTTGTCCATCTTCACCTTCATACCCAGTACAGTCTTCTGGATGGGGCCATTCGCCTCGACCCTCTCTTTGCCAGAGCAAAAGAATACGGTATGCATTCCGTTGCCATTACGGACCACGGCACCATGTTCGGGGTAATGGAATTCTATGAAAAAGCGGTGAAAGCCGGAATTAAACCCATCATTGGCTGTGAGTGCTATGTGGCGCCGAGATCCCTGTCGGATAAAAGTACGGAAGATGCCAAAGGGCTTTCCCATCTGGTATTGCTGGCCCGGAACAATGAGGGGTATAAAAATCTCTGCAAGCTTGCCACCATAGCCCAGATGAAGGGGTTTTATTATAAACCCAGAGTGGATGATGAGGTGCTGGCGGCCCACAGCGAAGGCATTATTGCCCTTTCCGCCTGTCTTCAGGGGTCTATCCCCAAGCTTCTGCTCAGAGGGCAGACAGCAGCGGCGGAAGAAAAAGCCCGCTACTATGAAAAAATATTTGGAGAGGGTAATTTTTTCCTGGAAATTCAGGAAAATGGACTCAGACCCCAGAGGGAGGCCAATACTCTGCTTGTGGATATGGCGGAGCGCCTTTCCCTGCCCCTTGTGGCCACCAACGACTGCCACTATCTGGATGCGGAAGATACGAGGGCCCATGAGCTGCTTCTGTGCATACAGACGGGAAAGACCATCCACGATCCCAACCGGTTCCAGTTTGGCACCGATGCCTTGTATTTTAAAAGCCGGGAGATCATGGCCCGTGAGCTGGGTCACTTCAAGGGTGCCCTTGCCAATTCTGTGGATATAGCCAGTCGCTGTGATGTGAGCTTTGATTTCAATACCTATCATTTCCCGAATTTTCCCACAGAAGAAACGGGAACGGCGGATGAACTTTTTGATGCTACGGCCCGCAGGGGTTTTGAAAAGCGTATGGTTTTGATCCGCAAAAATAATCCGGATGTGGATGAAAAACTGTATCTTGATCGTCTCAATTACGAGATAGAGACCATCAATAGCATGGGCTTCCCCGGCTATTTTCTCATCGTGGCAGATTTTATCCGCTATTCCAAGGAAAACGGCATTCCTGTTGGTCCCGGGAGGGGGTCTGCCGCAGGATCCATGGTGGCCTATGCCATGGGGATTACAGACCTCGATCCCATTGAGCATGGCCTGATTTTTGAGCGGTTTCTCAATCCCAGCCGTATTTCCATGCCAGATATAGATGTGGATTTTTGCATTAACGGCAGGGAAAAAGTATACGATTATGTCGTAAGAAAATACGGAGGTGGGGACTATGTGGCCCAGATCATCACCTACGGGAAAATGAAAACCCGCGCTGTGATCCGGGATGTGGGCCGTGCCCTTGGCATTCCCCTGAAGGATGTGGATGAAATAGCCAAGCTTGTTCCGGAAGTCCTGAATATCAGCCTTGAGAAGGCCCTGGAACAGGAACCGGAAATTCTGAAAAGGGCTGCGGAACGATCCGACATCAAGGAATTGCTGGATATTGCCAGAAAGCTTGAAGGTTTGCCTCGTCATGCATCCACCCATGCGGCGGGTGTGGTTATCGGGGATCGCAGGCTGGATGATTATCTGCCACTGTACTGTGGTAAAAAGGGTGAGGTTGTCACCCAGTTTGACATGCATTATGTGGAAAAAATTGGATTGGTGAAGTTTGACTTTCTGGGGCTTCGTAACCTAACGGTCATCAAAGAAGCCCTCGATCTCATTGCCCTTCAGGGACTTGAGGTGCCGGATCTCGACACCATTCCCCTCGATGACCAGCCAAGCTACGATCTTCTTTCCAGAGGAGACACCACAGGTGTTTTTCAGCTGGAAAGTTCCGGTATGAAAGACCTTCTGGTACGCCTCAGGCCTTCCACCTTCGGCGACATTACCGCCCTTGTGGCCCTCTATCGCCCCGGCCCTCTGGAAAGTGGTATGGTGGATGATTTTGTGGAGAGAAAGCATGGCAGGGCCGAAGTTTCCTATGCGCTTCCCCAGCTGGAACCTATCCTGAAGGATACCTATGGCGTAATTCTTTATCAGGAACAGGTCATGAAAATTGCCGGGGTGCTGGCCAGATACACCATGGCCGAAGCCGATGGTCTGCGTAAGGCCATGGGGAAAAAGATAGCTGAAATGATGGTGGCCCAGCGGGAGCGTTTTATGAAGGGGGCCGCTGAAAGTGATGTCGAGCTTGAAAAAGCCGGGCATATTTTCGATCTCATGGAAAAATTCGGCGGTTATGGTTTTAACAAGTCCCATTCCGCAGCTTATGCCCTGATTGCTTATCAGACGGCCTATCTGAAGGCCCATTATCCTTTGGCCTTTATGGCCGCTCTTCTGACCTCAGAAATGAATTCCCTGGATGGTGTGGTAAAGTTTATTGAAGAATGCCGCAGTCATAACATTGAGGTACTCCCTCCGGATGTCAATGCATCGGGTCTTGCTTTCACTGTGGTGGATGACGCCATCCGCTTTGGCCTTGTGGCTGTTAAAAATGTTGGTGAAGGACCTGTTGCCGCCATTCTTGCGGAAAGAGAAGCCAACGGACCCTTTGAAGATCTCTTTGATTTCTGTGAACGCATTGATCTGAGAAAGGTGAATAAACGGGTGCTGGAGGCATTGATCAAGTGCGGCGGCTTCGATAGTACGGGTGTGGAGCGTAGCCGCATGATGGCGGTGCTGGATGAGGCCGTGGATCATGGAGTACGGGCACAGAAGGAAAAAAACGATCCACAGATGGGCCTTTTTGATATGGTGGAAGATCCCGTTGCCGAAGGTCTTAGGCCTGTATTCCCGGACATTCCGGAGTGGGAGGACAGGGACTTGCTGTTTTTGGAAAAGGAGCTTCTGGGGCTGTATCTTTCCGGACATCCCTTACAAAAATACAAAGAGGCCATTGCCCGCTATGCCACAACGGATGCGGAAGGATTGAAGACAGTAGCCAATGGGTCCGCCGTGCGTCTTGGTGGCAGTATCCATGATGTGAAGGTTATTATTACCAAAAAAGGTGATAAAATGGCCTTCATGAACCTGGAGGACATGACCGGAGCATTGGTGGAGGCGGTTATTTTCCCATCCCTTTTTTCTTTGATTACGGATCTTCTGGAAACGGATACGCCCGTTATTGTGGAGGGAGAGGCTCAGGTGGAAGGGTCTTCTGCCAAAATTAAGGCGGAAAAGCTTGTCCATCTGGACAGGGCCGGAGAGGTATGGACCGGTATGCTGCATCTTAATGTGAGTACGGATATCCATAAGAGAGAAGATCTTGTGAAGGTGCAGGAATCCCTGCGCCGTTATCCGGGGAATTGTGCTGTGCAGCTCCATGTACGAATTCCTGAAAAAACGGAAACCCACATTGAATTTCCGGATCTTCTCAAGGTCAGTCCCGGAGCGGAACTCATGGCAGAGCTGCAGGATATTCTCGGGCCGGGGGGTGTTGTCACCTCCTGCACCCCTGCAAAGCTGGAGGACAGGGGAAAGAATGGCAAAAACGGGTATAGAAAAAGGGGAAGCAATGGAAATGCCGCCTCTGCCTGAAGTTTTTTTTCCCATGGAAAAGGCCCTTGAAAAAAGAAGGGAGGCCGGAACTCTGCGCAACCTTCGGTCCATGGAGCCCATGGACGGGGGCAGGGTGCGTGTGGGGGATCGGATTCTGGTAAATTTTTCCGGTAACGATTATCTGGGGCTTTCCAGAGATCCCCTTCTTTTGCAACGGGGAGAAGAGTTTGCAAGGTATTTTGGAGCCGGTGCCACGGCATCCCGCCTGATCTGCGGAAATTTTTCCTGTATGGAGGCAGTGGAAAAAAAAATAGCAAGGATGAAGGGCTTTGAATCGGTACTCATGCTGGCATCGGGTTATCAGGCCAACCTTAGCCTGCTGGCAGCCCTATGTGACAGAAAAACCCTTATTTTTTCCGATCGTCTCAATCATAACAGCCTGATACAGGGAGCAAGACTTTCCGGCGGTAAGATTATCCGTTTTCGGCACAATGACCTCAGTCACCTTGAAAAACTCCTTTGCAATGCGCCAGAAGAAACAAGAAAGTGCATTGTCACGGAATCGGTTTTTTCCATGGACGGTGATGTGCCGGATCTGGAGGGGCTGAGTCGGCTTGCAGCAATCCATCAAGCCCTTCTGCTGGTGGATGAGGCCCATGCCACAGGGGTTTTGGGGGATCAGGGCATGGGGCTGGTGAAGCCCGGTATGGCCCATGCCGTGGTGGGAACCTTTGGCAAGGGGGCAGGGGTGTTCGGAGCCTATGTGGCAGGCCCGGCCCTTCTTAAAGAGTATCTTGTCAATGAGATGGGTGGTTTTGTCTTTTCTACGGCCCTTCCTCCTTCGGTGATAGGCATGGTGGATGCCAGTCTGGACCGCATGGCGGAGATGGATGCGGAAAGGGTGCACCTTACAGCCCTTGGGAATCGGCTTCGTCTGGGATTGCAGAAGCTTGGTTTTGATACCGGAGCTTCATCCACCCAGATTGTGCCTGTCATGATGGGAGATGCAAAAACAGCTCTGGCCCTTTCGGCCCATCTGGAAAAGGAGGGTTTTTTAGGCGTTGCCATCCGTCCGCCCACGGTGCCGGAAGGGGAAAGCCGTATTCGTCTTTCCCTCTGCGCTCTGCACAGTAAAAAAGATGTGGAAGGGCTGATCAGGGCTTTTTCTACTTTTACTGTAATTGCTTAGCATAATTTTTCAGGTACCATACCTGCCAGATGGATGCACAGGCACCCAGGCTATTTGCCCGTGGCGCACTCCGTCACTCAAGCCATAGAACCAAAGCCTGTGATGAAAATAATGGGCTTTTGCAAGCTTGAGTCCCGAAATCTGAAACGATTGCAACGTCACTTGCAAATAAGCCAGTGTGCCTTGCAATAGTATGATACTGCTGCAATTACAGTGTTGGAGTTTTGGAATAAATTGTGCTGAACAGTTACCTTTTGTACATTATCTAGACATAAAATGACGGATATTTATGATGTCTTTTTTCCCCCATTCCATCCTCTGCGTACACGGCTGGGCCCAAAGTCCTGATTTCTGGGCTCCCCTTGGGGTTGTATTGGAAAAACCGGAAGCCCTCTGTCTGCTGGATCGGGGGTATTTTGGCAGTCCGTGCTTGCCTTCTTTGCCCCGGGATGCCGGTATCAAGGGCATTGTCACCCATTCTTTTGGCCTTCACCTTATCCCTGATGTATGGCTAAAGCAGGCAGATTTTATTGTTATTGTAGCCGGTTTTAACAGCTTTCTGCCCGCAGACCGCAGCAGACGGCGCAGATCGGAACGGATTCTTTATCTGATGCAGAAAAAACTTAAAGAAAATCCCGAAGCCCTTGTGGCTCTTTTCCGCCGTCTCTGCGGGCAGAAGGAAAATCTTCGTTCTGGGTTTGTTAATACCGCCCTTATGGCTGAAGACCTGCAAAATCTGGCGCATTCCCGTCTGGATCTGGATCTTTTCCTGAAAATCCCTGTGATTCATATTATCCATGGCAGACAGGATAAGGTGGTGGATGCCAGCAGGGCAGAGGAGCTACAGGCAGCACTTCCCCATGCCCGCCTTCATATGGTGGAGGACGGGGATCATGGTATTCCCCTGACCCATGCTGAAATGCTGGGGGAGCTGGCAGCTTGTGCCATCGGGGAGTGTCGGTCATGAAGGAAAAAGTAGCTGCTGCCTTTTCTGCCAAAGCTCATACCTACAATGAACATGCAAGGGTGCAGCGCAGGGCATCGGAGATTTTTCTGGATTATCTTAAAGATTTTTCAGGCAATCTGCCCGAGGCTCCTGTCCTTGAAATCGGCTGTGGAACAGGTTTTGTTACAAAGGGCCTGATAACGCTTTCAGGGGGCAGACATCATGTGATAACGGATCTTGCTCCTGCCATGGTAGAGCTTTGTGAGGCGAATCTCAGAAGGGATTTTCCTGCGGCATCCATGGATTTTTTGGTGATGGATGGAGAGGTTTTGCGGGAAAACTCCTCTTTTGGACTTGTGGTTTCAGGTTTTACCATACAGTGGTTTACAAACCTTGCACAAAGTCTTGCAAGTCTTGTGGACTCCCTTGTGCCCGGTGGTCTTCTGGCCCTTTCCTTTCAGGGGGAAGGCTCCTTTACGGAGTGGAAAAAAATCTGTGAAAAAGAAAATCTGCCCTTTTCCGCCAATCCTCTGCCGGAGGGGCAAGTGGTGGCGCAGATCCTTCAGAAGACCGGATGCCGTGTAACAATATATAGTGGCCGTATGGTGGAATCCTATCCCTCTCCGAAATATTTTTTCCGCTCTCTGGGGGCCATTGGTGCCGGGACACCCCTTTCGGAAGAAAAAACAGATCCGAGACTCCTTGCCCGCATCATGAAAGCCTGGTCGAGAGAGTGTGAAGGCAGGCCTGCGGAAGTCAGCTACAGGGTGTATTTCGTTTTTGCACAGAAACCTGAAGATGCGGCAGCTACCAGAACGAAGACCATCCTTTATACCCCTCTCCCTCTGGTGGTGGCGGAGACTCTCGAAGCCAGGGGCTGGGGTGAGGGTGCTTTTTTGGGGAATACTCAATCCGTAAAACGGACGGAAGAAAAAAAAGGATGTGTGGAATGGCAGACCTTCCCCGACGTTTTTTTATAAGCGGTACGGACACGGATATCGGCAAAACCTTTGTTTCCGCCCTCTGTGTGGCAGGGCTTTCTGCCATGTACTGGAAACCTGTGCAGACGGGATTCCCGCCCGATCGGGACAGGGATACGGTACAGCGCCTTACGGGTCTGGGTGACGGGCATTTTTTCCCGGAGCGTTTTTGTTTTACGGAGCCCCTCTCTCCCCACAGGGCGGCGGAGAAAGAAGGCCGTTTTATCCGGCTTTCAGATTTTGTATTGCCGGATTCGGGTAGCCGTCATCTGGTGGTGGAGGGGGCAGGGGGGGTGCTGGTTCCCCTGGCAGATGATCTATATATGACGGATCTGATACGGCATCTGGATCTTCCCGTTCTCCTTGTATGCCGCACGGGTCTTGGCACTTTGAACCATACTTTTTTATCCGTGGAAGCCCTGAAAAATCGTGGTATCCCCATTGCAGGAATTGTGGCCAATGGCCCTTTCCACCGGGATAATCTGGAAGATCTCACCCTCATGACGGGTGTTCCCCTGCTTGTCCATGTGCCTTTTGTGGCAAATTTATCGGAAGTGGACATGGCGGTACTGTTTCGGACCTGTTTTTATTCAAGGCAAGTGTGAAACCAGCCTCCGGGAAGCAGGAAATCAGCGCCAAAGCTACCTATGGGGTAATTGTTCAGCACAATGTTTCTTCGTTAAATCGAATGCCTTTAATCAGGTGCATAGATAATCGGACCATTTGTTCGGGACGCAATTTTATTCTTAGAGCTTCTTGCCCTGTGCGGAAGCGGCAAAAACTCCCCGCCACAGGCTTTTTTCTATGACCCCGGTCCTTCATCCCTTGGGGTGCTTTTGAAAAAGACCTTTCCGGAGATCCGGGCTTTGAAAAAAGATTTTCGCACGGCATTCCTTTTTCTGCCCACCCTGAAGGGTTGTCCTTTGCCTTCAAGTCCTCTCATTGGCCAGTCTCCGGAGGGGAGGGGAGGCCCTCAGCCTTCATCCCTGGCTGACATCACCCCTTGCCCTGGATTGGCAGGGATGCCGGGCGCTTTTGGGCTGCTGCATGGGAGGTCCCCTTCTGGAAAAGGGGCTTTTTGCGGGATCGGATCTTCTGTGGTGGGGCCAGAGGCTGCGCTTTGCGGGTTCCCTTGCCGTAAAGGGAGTCTATCTGCCTGCTGTGCAGCGGGGGGAAGGTAAGGATTTTTTATGCCCGGTGGCAGCCCCTGCCCCATGGGGAGGGTTAGGATACCCTGGCCCGTCTTGAAGCAGCCATGCCCGAATCCTGCCGCTGCCTTGCATCGGAGAAGAGTCTTGAAGCGCCTGCCATCCACCCCAGAGAGATCTTCTACGCCTTCACAGCCTTTGCCCTGGATGCTCTGGTGCGGGAAAGCAGTGGTCCCTTTGTGCTTCGCAGGGTCAAAACGGATAGGGAGGTCATCACGGATCTGCCGGATAAACAGGAAATGAAGGTGCTCTGTACCCTCACAAAGGAACAGGCCAGCGATATGTAGGCCGCTTTGGAATCCAGCGATGGAATCCAGCGTAAGGGCATGGTGCTGGCGGCCCTTTCTAAACGGAAGCAGATATGCAACCATCCGGCCCATTTTTTGAGGGATGGCTCTGCGGTGGAAGGCCGTTCGGGCAAGCTGGAACGGTTGACGGAAATGATGGAAGAGGTGCTGGTGGCCGGGGAAAAGGCCCACATTTCTTCCCAGTTCAAAGAGATGGGCGATATCTTGAACACCCACCTGCCGCAGAGTTTCGGTCAGGAGGTGCTTTTTCTCCATGGGGAGACAGTGGTGAAGGACAGGGATACCATGGTAAGCCGCTTTCAGGCAGGAAAATCCGGGCCGAAGATTTTTGTCCTCTCCCCCAAGGCCGGAGGAACGGGCTTAAACCTCACCGAGGCCAGCCATGTGTTTCACTCTGATCGCTGGTGGAACCCGGCCGTGGAAAATCAGGCCACGGACAGGGCCTTTCGCATCGGTCAGAAAATGAATGTGCAGGTGCATAAATTTCTTTGCGCCGGAACCATGGAAGAGCGCATTGACGCCATGCTTGAAAAGAAAAGCGCCCTTTCGGAAAGTATTGTGGGCAGTGGCGAGGGCTGGGTTACGGAACTGTCCACCAGTGCCCTGAAGAAGGTACTGGCCCTTTCTAAAGAGGCCGTGGGAGAGTGAAATGAACAGGTGCTGGAATTCTGGTTTTCCGACCACAAGGCCAAAGGAAGTGAAAGACGCTATCCGTGCAGGCTCCCGAAAAGGGACCATGGCATCGAAATGGTGGGGAAAACGCTGGATTGCTGTGTTGGAAAATATTGGCGGCAGCACCCGCATGGCAAGGGCACCGTGCATGGAGCCTGCAGCTTAGAACAGATTCAATGCGCCGCCTGTGTGCCGGACAGGCAACCCCCTGGCTTCGAGAACCTCAGCTTATGTGGGCCATATCGGGCACCATCAGAAACCTTGATAAGCCATGGACTCTAAAAGGAGTACGGAAAATATGAAAACGGATCAAAAAGACAGGGCTTCTGCCTTCTGGATGCCCTTTACCCCCATTGAAGCAGCAGCCAATCCTTTGCGCGTGGCCTCCGGTCAGGGAAGCTGGCTTGTTCTGGAAGACGGCAGCAGGCTTCTTGACGGTATTTCCAGCTGGTGGGTGAACCTGCACGGCCATGGAAGAAGAGAAATTGCTGAAGCCATTTATCATCAGGCTTTAACCCTTGAGCAGGTGATCCCTGCCGGACTCACCCATGGGCCTGCCGAAGCCCTGGCCGAAGGGGTATTGTCCCACCTGCCCGAAGCCCTCTGCCGGATGTTTTACTCCGATGATGGCTCCACCGCCGTGGAGGTGGCTTTGAAAATGGCGGTGCAGTACTGGTGGAATCAGGGAGAAACCCGGCGCACCCGTTTTCTTGCCTTTGAAGGGGCTTATCATGGCGATACCCTCGGTGCCATGAGTGTGGGAGACAGATCCAGCGGATTTTCCGATCCCTTCAGGCCCCTGATGTTTGATGTCACCTATCTTCCCTGGCCTTCAACCTGGGATGATGATGAGGATGTGGAATTGAAAGAAGCAGCAGCTCTGAAGACACTGGATGAGGCCTTGGAAAACCATGGGGATACCTTTGCAGGGCTTATTATGGAACCTTTGATTCAGGGCGCAGGGGGTATGCGGTTCTGCAGGCCGGAATTTCTTCTGGGTGTTCAGGCCCGCATGAAGGCTGCCGGGCTTCTTATCATCTATGATGAGGTCATGACGGGTTTTGGCCGGACGGGTGAATGGTTTTCCTGTGTGAAAGCAAAAACGTCTCCGGATATTGTCTGCCTTTCCAAGGGAATTACGGGAGGCTTTCTGCCTCTGGGGGCTACGGTGACGACAAAAAAGGTGCAGGATGCTTTTCTGGGAGACGATCCTTCCCGGACCTTCTGGCATGGACATTCCTATACGGCCAATCCCCTGGCATGTGCAGCCGGTCTTGCTTCCCTGGAGCTAATGGAGGAGGAACCCTTCCGGAAATTTGAAAACTGGCACCGGGAGTTGGGAGAAGCCTTGAAAAATCATCCCCGTATCCGTCGGTTCCGGGCCATGGGTACCATTGCGGCCATGGAGCTTTTATCCGATGGCAGCGGCGGATATTTTGATGTTTCGGGACCTTTGCTGCGCAAAGCTTTTCTGGATGCGGGGGTATTGCTCAGGCCCCTTGGTAATGTGATCTATATTCTGCCACCCTATTGTACGACAAGGGAAGAACTTACCCTGATTTATGAAAGCATTCTTCGTGTTCTTTCCACTTTCTGAAGAAGGAAAAGAAGTGAGAACCTTGCAGGTTTCAGGTCTTTGGGGTAAAAAAGCCCTTTAATGGTAATAAGGAGGTTTTGGATGGAAAAGGATGCAGCAGTTGCTTTGGTTACGGGTGCCGGAAAGGGTATAGGGCGCGCCATTGCCCAGATGCTCGGAGAAAAGGGATTTTATGTCTGCCTTGCCTTCCGATCCAGCCGTTCCGGAGCAGAGGAGGCCCTTGAAACCATATGCAGTCTGGGTGGAAGAGGTGAGCTTGTGCAGCTGGATGTAACCGATGCCGCTGCCTGTGAGAGTAACCTTGATGCACTGATTAAGCAGACGGGACGTCTGGATGTACTGGTGAATAATGCGGGTATGCGCAAAGATGGTCTGATGGTATGTATGAAAAACGATGCCTGGGAAGAGGTGATGCGTACCAATCTGGATAGTTTTTTTTATCTTACAAGACCTGTTGCCCGTCAGATGCTGCGCCAACGCTATGGCCGTATCATTTCTATCGGATCTGCGTCCGGTCAGGCCGGTGTGGCCGGTCAGGTGAATTATTCGGCCTCTAAGGCCGGTCTGATGGGAGCCAGCAAAGCGTTGGCCCGCGAGCTGGCCAGCCGGAACATTACGGTGAATGTGGTAGCGCCCGGTTTCATTTCAACGGACATGACAGAAGACTTGAATATGGAAGTTCTGATAAAGGAGATTCCGGCTGGAAGACCGGGCAGGGCAGAGGAAGTGGCTTCGCTGGTAGCCTTTCTTGCTTCTCCGGAAGCCTCCTATGTGACAGGGCAGGTGATTGGTGTGAATGGTGGGTTGTATTAAAATCAAGATGATATTTTGTTGCCAGCTTTATTCGGCCATGGATACTGTCTGAGTTGGGAAAAGACTGTATCGGCATTGTACCTGTCTGACAGATTAAGGGGGCAGAGGTTGGTTTCGTCGGCAGAGCTTGGTCCGGATCATGGGTCCTTATACGGCCGCTAACTTGCAATGCCCTATCGTAGAAAGAACTACGGATATAGACGGATCGTCGGATTTGTTGATATGGAAAAAGAATATGACCTGCCTGTGCACCTTCCGCGTTAAGTGTACAGGCCTTCTGTGGGTCTTTTGGGTTATGCACAGGATTGATTGACTTGAAAGGTAGAAAAAATGGGATTGAACCCTGAATTACTGGAAGTACTGGCCTGTCCCCGTTGCCGGGGCAAGGTGCTGGAGAATGAACAGGCTCAGGAGCTCGTGTGTGAGCCTTGTGCCGTAGCCTATGAAATTCGTGACGGCATTCCCGTGATGCTGCCCGAAGCTGCCCGCACCCTTGGTTCTGAAAGAGGGGCCTGAATGATGAAAAGCATGACAGCCTATGCCAGAGCTTCCCGCACGGAAGGGGAGCTGACGGCAGATGTGGAAATCCGCACTTACAACAGTCGGCACCTCGATCCTATGATTCGGGTACCATCGGGCATGAACGGGCTGGAAGAGCGTATCAAAGCCATGCTGGCGTCCCGGTTGGCACGAGGAAGGGTTGAGGTTCGTCTTCAGATCAGTGATATGCAGCAGGCCATGGATGCTTTTGAAGTGGATATGGCAAGGGCCGCCTCATGTAAATCCGCATTGGAATGCCTTGCCAGAACCCTTGATATCCCAGGCGAGGTAAGTCTTGGAATGATTCTTGACGCGGGTACCGGTATTCTGCGAACGGCTGAAAAAACAGTGGATCCTGAACGTCTGCTCCCGGTGGTGGAAACGGTCATGGGGGAAGCGCTGGATTCCATTGATGCCATGCGCTGTACGGAAGGCCGGTATCTTGCCGATGATTTCAGGCGCAGGCTGGACTGGATTGAAGAGCAGGTCAATGCCATAGAAACGGCGTCCGAGGACCTTGTCACTCTGTATCGGAACCGTCTTATGGAAAGGGTCAGTCTCCTGCTGCAGGATGCGGGGCTTGAGGCAGATCCGGGAAGGCTTTTGCAGGAAGCGGCTATTCTTGCAGACCGCAGTGATATTTCAGAAGAAGTTGTTCGTGCCAGAAGCCATATCCTTCATTTCCGAGATATTATGGATGGTTCGGAGCCCGGTGGGCGGAAGCTGAATTTTCTGCTTCAGGAATTCAACAGGGAGTTTAATACCATGGGTTCGAAAGCCGGAGACAGCAGTGTGGCTCATCGTGTTGTGGCTGTAAAGGCGGAACTGGAAAAGCTTCGTGAGCAGGTTCAGAACATTGAGTAGCGGTACGAGAAAAGAGGCAAAGGGCCTTACAACCAAAAAAGGGCTGGAACCGATCATCTGTATCCGATGACATCCCCGAGAAAGGCTTCCCATGGCAAATTCATTGAAGAGCGGTAAAGGCAGATCGGATCAGAATCTCTTAAGTATTGGTTTCGGCAGCAGTGTGGTCGCGGATCGGGTTGTGGCTATTGTTTCCCCCAATTCGGCCCCCATGAAACGTCTGAAGGATGAAGCGAAAGAAGATAAAAGGCTGGTGGATGCTACCCATGGCAGAAGAACCCGGTCCATTATTGTGCTGGATTCGAATCATGTGGTGCTTTCTGCCATTCAATCAGAAACCATATCCCAGCGTTACGGGGCGCTGAAAGATCATGAGGATGATGCAAGCTAACGAACGTATACAATCAGAAAATGGCGGAAAAAGGGGACGGCTTTTTGTGGTATCTGCCCCTTCGGGAACAGGAAAAACAACGCTGTGCACGGCTTTACGGGAGCGTTTTCCTGATCTCTCCTATTCCATATCCTATACCACCCGTTCTCCCCGCAAAGGAGAGAAAGACGGTAGAGATTATTTTTTTATTTCTCTGGAGGAATTCAGGGCAGGTATAGATCAGGGCCGGTGGGTGGAATGGGCGGAAGTGCATGGAAATTATTATGGCACTTCCGCCTTTGCTTTGGAAAAGACCCTGTCTTCCGGCGGTGATCTTCTGCTGGAAATAGACGTTCAGGGTATGCGCCAGATTCTGGAGCGCTTTCCCGAGGCGGTCACCATTTTTATTCTGCCTCCCTCTGTGGCCAGTCTTCGGGAACGTCTGTTCAAACGAGGAACGGATGCTTCTGAGGTGATTGAACGTCGCATAGCCGATGCCATTCTGGAGATAGCCCGTAAGGATGCCTATCGTTACCGCATTGTGAATGACGATTTTGAGAGGGCCAGAGATGCCCTGCTCTTTCTTATTGATGCCTGCAGGAAATATGAAGATCCGGATACAACGGATTTTCTGTAGAAACGGAATGCAATGAAAAAAAACAAGCCCTCACGGGCTATTTCAGCCAAAGTGAGCTCTGAGGATCTTTATGGTATCCATCCTGTCACCGAAGCCCTGAGGGCAGGTCTGCGTTCCTGCAAGGCACTGTTTCTTTCAGACACGGAAAACCCGCGGTTTTCAGAATTGGTCCGGTTGGCCATGGAAAAGGGGATTGTTCCTCAGGCCTGCAGCATGGAACAGCTGACTTCCATGGTGTCTGGCGCGGTACATCAGGGCGTTGTGCTGAGGGTTTCTCCCTTCAGGTTCCGTGATCCCGATGTCCTGATACGTGGAGATTCTCCACTGGTGATTGTGGCCGATGGTATGGAGGATCCCCGTAACCTGGGTGCCATTGCCCGCACAGCCCTCTGTCTGGGGGCAACGGGAATTGTCATTCCAAAGGATCGTGCCGCTGGCCCTACACCTGCGGCAGTGAAGGCTTCAGCAGGTGCTCTGGAGCACCTGCCTCTGTGTCAGGTGGTGAATATCACACGGTTTCTTGAAGAAGGTAAAAAAAAGGGCTTCTGGGTGGCGGGTCTGGACGGCAAGGGGCAGCCCCTGCCGTCTGCCGGACTGAATGGTCCCCTCATCCTTGTGGTGGGTGGAGAGGATCGTGGGGTTCGCCCTCTGGTCCAGAAACACTGTGATGTTATGGTGTCCATTCCGCAGACAGGACCAGTCGGTTCCCTCAATGCATCGGTGGCGGCGGCTCTGGCTATCTATGAAATTAGGCGCAGTAGTCTGGTGGGTTTCAGATAGTGTCGTTAGATTGTGTAGTTATGAGATTATAGCCCAAAGATAAATGCACTGGATGTGAATAGCCGCAAGGAACGAGGCTGTATTCTTCGTATACCGAGTTGCTATGCCGCGCCAACGCTTCAAGTGGAGAAAAGCATTTTCTATCAAGAGGCTAATTCTGTATAGGTATTTGTCGTAACCACAAAGCTCCTTCCGATTCTTCCTTGGTGGAAAGACAGGCTCCATTCCTTGCTTTTCTGTCATCTCCTCGGTCAGCGATAAGACACTGTGTGGCAAATCCTTCGATCAAGGCAGCGGCCTACTTGCAATCTGCTGTTGTACTTTTTGAAATAATAGCTCAGACCGGCACGTCATGCACATCCACGGTCAGATGCAATTTTATATTAGGCGCCCTTTTGTGCGAGTCATGTTTTGATTCCAGCCTAGGTAGAAGCAAGATAGATGCCACCTAAAGTATGATTTTTTTAAGCTGCCTCCAGGTAAGATTTTTTCATGATATGGCCTTGCTTTTTATCAGGATTAAGTATCACCGTAAGCTCCGGCTGGGTATGATTCATCATTCCGACCGCGGCAGCCAGTATTGTTCCGCGGATTACCGCAAACTTCCTGGCCAGTTCAAAATGCCTGCATCAATGAGCCTTCCGGGGAAACTGTTATGATAACGCACCTATTGAGAGGTTTTGGGGGGTACTGAAAAACGAGCTCATTCATCATCAGCGTTACGAAACCTGGCAGGAAGCCATACGCCAGATACAACCTACATAGAAATTTTCTACAATCGGCAACGACGGCAGAAGAGGCTTGGTTATCTCTGCTCCCGCAGCCATGAGAAACATTTTTCAAAGAGCTCCAGGTGGCTTACATGCATTTGGTGTCCGCTATTGACGACCGACCCTATATGGAACCGCTCAAAGCTGTTAAAAGACTGGAATCACTACCCAAATAAGTTCAGCTGATCCAGACGTTTGTCTTCGCGTTTCTGATTCCGGGTATATTCACGGACTATATTCTCATCCTTACTAAGTGTGGATACATAGTAGTCTCTTGCCCAAAAGTACTTTCCTATAAAATTTTGCTTTCGACCCTGAAAATTTTGCGCCATCTGAATCGCACTTTTGCTTTTCAAAAAACCTAGTACTTGTGAAACTGGATACTGTGGCGGTATCGACAAAAGCATATGCACATGATCTGAATGCAGATGCTCTTCCAAAACCCGACACTGCTTTTGGCCTGCAAGATCATGTAAAATTTTCCTGAGGTAATGCCAAATTGATCCATAAATTTTCTGCTTACGGTATTGGGTCTCTAGGCACGTGCAATCCCAGCGGGTGTGGCTTAAGCTTTGATCGTCATACATAGGCAGTCGCCACTTCATGAACTTTGAGCGGTTTTGGGTGGAAGACTTCCTTTCTATTCCTGGAAATGTCAAGCTCTGGGAGTCCCCCGGCAGAGCCGGTAATTTACCCTTTTTTTATGGTGTGAGTATATTCGGGCGTTTTTTCCCTACCTCATGGAGCATGATTATGGCCTCATGGGGCAATGTTGCAAAAGATTCATGGATTTCAAATTCTGCATTACCTTTTTGCCTGTAAAACCAATTTCTTGAGCCTTGTTGATCTGGAGAAAGCAGTGCCAAAAAATGACCATTTTGTATCATCCCATACTCTTTATATTTTTTTTCCCGCTCAATAACGTTGGATTTAAGCAGTAAGCGCCCATTTTGACTGTTGATGGTGTAAAGGGACATGCCCGCATAGATTTCTGCTTTCTCGATCTTACCACCATTAAAGTGGATATCTTTAGGATTCAGGCCCGTTTCAAAAAAAAGAATGCGGTCTTTTACGATGTGATGGCTTTTTAGGGCAGGAAGCAGAGAGATCCCATCCAAATTTACCCCTTTCGGGTCAATTTTGAGATCTTCCATAAGCGTGGGCAGTATATCAGCAAGCATGGCTTGCTGTCTGCGGCTTCCTGTTTCATAAGAGTTTTGACCATACCTCCGGAAAGCCAGCATGACACGGTACTGTCTTGGAGAAAGAACAGAAGTACCATGTCCCCAATCAATATCACCTTGCCTTAGGGGGGCATTGATGGATTTTCCATAAGGCTGATGGAGTGGTTCTCCAAGCCCTTCTCCATGATCGGAAAGGAGAATAACCCATGCATTTTCAAGTAGATTTTTACGTTCCAACATTTCTATGATGCTACCGAACTGTTGATCTGCAGCCTGTAGGGAAAGGGTGTACTCCTTTACTCTTTTGTCTGCAGTATCGGTTATCAGAGGAGCATTTTTCCATATAAACGGGTAATGGGGCAGGCAAAGATGGATTGCAATAAAGGCTGGAGATCTGGGATTATTGGGTAATTTTGCATTCAGATGCCGGACAAAGGTTGCCGGATCATAGGTTATATGTGCAGGGCGGTTTGTGTGGGAGAAAGGGAAGAAGATACGACCGAAAAGGCCGTTGATAAAGAGGTTGGAGAGGGCAGTGTCATTGAAAGTCGCCAGTAGAAAATCTGCAGCTCCCATAACTGGCCCTGCAACGGCATCAAACCCAAAAGATTCATCAATATTGCTGAATCTTTTCTCATCCGTTGCAAAAAAAGTGAAGTAGCCTGCCTTTTTGAAATCATGTGGCAGGGCCTTGGCAAGAGCTTCCGGGTCCGGAACCGTCAGATTGAAATCAACCCCGGCATCCCATGGATACTTTCCAGTGAGGATACTGACCCACGCGGGAAAGGTGCGGGCGATGGGCGTGTACGTTTCTGGAAAAGCAATAGCATTATTGAGAAAGGCATTTACATGGGGTGTTATTTCTGTGTTGTGTAAAAGAGTGGTAAAATCTGGCCTGAGAGAATCGATACCGATGAGAATGATATGGGGTGGTTTTTCATTATCTAGAGTTCTGTTGCCAGTTTCTGAGGGAATGAAAAAGAAAGATGGCATATAAGCAAACTGGGGGAGGCTGAGGGCCGCAAAAAAAATTCCGTATAGCAGCAGAGCAGGAAGAGTCCTGTATTTTTTTGTCTGAATGTCATGCCGGATTTTGAAAATCGTAAGGATTGTCAGGATTCCTCCACTGAGTAAAAGAAAAAGCCAAGCTGTTGGTTTGGAAACTGTAACTTGTGAATGGGGGAAAAGAATCGTATTGATTCCCATCAGAAGAGAAAAAAGTAAGAAAAAAGAACCTGCTAAGGCCAGTATAGGACGGACAGCGCAATGAAAATGTAAAATAGTACTGCTCATCCAGTAGGTTGCAAGGGATCCCCAACAAATAATGATCAGATGGCCTGTGAAGAAAAGGATAAGATACTTTTGCAAATGCTGGGTTTTAAAAGCATCCTGGATCAGGCTGGGTATGACTTTTTCTGGAAGAATAAGAGCGATGGACGGTTGAAAAATAAACATACTTAAAATATGAAAAACTGTAAAAATCAAGAATATAAATAGAAATGTTTTTTTGAACGTTACCACGCATACTCCTGTGATGATTCGTTTCCCTGTTTATCATATGCATAAATAACAGCGGCGGACATAGCAAGTAGAGTTAAGGGAAGGGCATGATAAAATACACCATCAATGAGTCCCAGAAAAAAATAAGCAACCCACAGTGCCTGACACGGGAGAAGGTACAGGTTGTATTGATTAAAAGAAGAAATTTTTTTGCCTTGTTTCCAGCAGACTGTGTAGAGCCAAGCGAGGATAGAGCAAAAGAAGATTGCTCCGGGAATACCCCACTCAGAGAGGGCCTGAAAAAAAAAGTTGTGAGGCTGTACAACATGCTGAACATCGGGGTGCATACGGAATGCATCCGGTCCATAGCCGAAGGAAAGGCTGCCATAGGGATATGCGGTACTTTCCATTGCAATTTTCCAGAGATAGGTTCTTCCGGAGAGCAGATGTTCAAGAGAAGATGCTGTCCCAGTGCGTTCAAAAGCACTCATAATTCCTAATGAAGTATTCGTGACAGCAAAAAATGATGAAAAAAGAAGACCAAGGGACATAAAAAAAAGAGTCCAAAGGAAAAATCGCCATTTGTGAATTTTTCCTTGTACAAACATAATGATCCAAAAAAGACCTGCAGTCGCTGCAAGAATTCCTCCTCTGCTCCCACTCCAGAAAAGAAACGAAAAACCAAGGATTTGAACCAAAGAGAAGGAAATACGTATGGGAAGGTAACTCTTTTCACCCCATGCAATATGCAGCGCCCCAACGGAAGACAGTAAAACAATGGCAGTGACAAAATATCCAAAATGCCTAATATTGGTGAAATGAGGCATCATTAAAACCCAGTCGTAGTTTCTGGGATCTGGAATGATATTCCAATATATGATGATACCGCAGGCAAGCAGCACAAAACCTGCACTAACAATCATAAAACTCCATGGGATCATTCTAGGTTGTCTGTGAAACACCATAGAGAGGATTGCCGTAAACAAAAGAAGAATGGTCCATTCTGTCTGTCGTATAAGAGAAATAGTGTAAAAGGAAGAGTTGAAAGCACAAACCCATCCCCATGCAAGCCAGGACACGATGAGTAGTTTTAGTTCATCAGAAATCTTCCATTGGAGTGGTTGGAAAAAATATATTCCGATACTGATGATGATGAGCTGTAGGGACAGTACAGTGATACGGTAGTCGGCTGTGTTCCCCGTGTGGAAAAAAAACTGAAGGCCCAAGGGTAGAGTGAGGAGTCCGAGGAAGACAGGTATTGCTATTTTTTTTTGAGTCATTTCAGAAGCAAGATCGGAACAGTATGAAGTGAGATTCGATAATATAGCAAAGCCTTGCATAAATAGTCTTTTATTTTTTTTACAAGGTTTACTCATCTAATAACCCGCTAGTGGTATATACTCGCCCCCCCCGCATGATCAGCTTGCCGCCATAGGGGTCTTCGGGCAGGCCTTTAAGCAGGCCTTCTGTGATCATATCTTCCCATGTTTCCGGATAGCTTTCGTTTTTTTCATGAAAGATACGAATACGTTCTTCGAGAAAATCCATGAGTTCAAAAGTTTGAAGTCGTCTTTGCATGTGCTGCAGAAAATGGGGATTTTGTGTTTCCTCAATGGATTGACGTAGAAGAAAGATAGCGGGCTTATAGCTCTCATCACCCTCGGCGAGTTTTATGGCCATCATGGGCAGATAAGAAGGGGCATTTTTTTTGTCGGAGGCAATTCCCATATAATGGGCTCCGCATGTGGCATCTCCTTGAAAATAAAGGCAGTTGAACCCTATGTAATAGGGAGGACGCCAGTCTTCGGCCCTGTGTTTCATGGCTTTTTCCAGAAGAATCCTAGCGGTTTTAAAATCTTTTAAATCCCATGATAGTATCATTACGGCAAATTGGTAAGGTTCCCAAAATCTGGGATCAAGATCGGTGATCCCTTCCACTGCGGATACGACGTAGTCTTGATGTCTTTTATCAATAATAACCCCGTGGCTGATTTCTTCTCCTAGGGTTGTGATGGTTTTCAGAAATATAAAGTTAGAAATAAGACCCTTGAACCGAAGACTCAGAGGCAGAAGAACTCCGGACGGGAGGGTATAGCCCACGGGACTGCCCTGAAACATATGAAGACGTTGGGTGTGGCTCCATTGCCAAGCCATGGAAAATCCTAAAATAAGGCAGCAGAAAAAAAAAACTTGTATAAGAACAGCCTTGATGTTCATGCAAGCTCCCTTCTTTTGAAGAAAAAGGAGGCCATGAATAGCAGGATGGCGATGTAGCTCGCCGCATAGGCACTGATGGAAACCACGTAGGAAAAGGGCACAAGAATACCGTGAGCAGCTTGAGCCTTAAGATCAAATAGAGCCATGTTGGGAAAGACGTAACGTGAAATTTCTATGATAAGGAGGACAGGGCTGGACAGAGGGACGGCTTCTGTCGCAGTTTGCAGATAGCGGTACACTGTTTCAATATTTTCGCCCACAATATAGATTGATACACTGAAAAGAAGAGTCAGAAAGCCCGAGGAGCTGAAGGAAGCAAAAAAGATCACAATGGCGTTGATGAGGGCAAAGACCAGCCATTCACCAAGAATGGCCAGCAGAAAGGCGTCCACCCGGAAGTTTTGAAAAAAGCTGGAATAGAAAAAGTTAGCCAAAAACATCCCGACCATCGCAAAAAATGCCAGAATGACGGTGGCAACCGTGATGAGCAACAGGATACCTGCGTATTTCCCAAGGATATAATCGAAACGGCTTATGGGCTTGGCTAGAAGTACATAAATGGTTTTCCGTTCGAGATCTTTTGCCACAAGCTGGGGGCTTATGAAAAAAGAAATGAGAAGGCCTGCAAAGGTAAGGGCTGAAAGCATGAAGTCGCTGGCTACTTTATCCATATTTTGCCCGAAAAAACTAAGTACAGCCAGTCCGAGAATCATGACAGAAAAGGAAAAGATAAAAATGCCATAAAGGGCGCGATCCCGTACACCTTCCTTGAATGTAATGCCTGCCAGGGCTTTCATTGAACTCCATGTTTCTTTTCTCATATTCTCATCCCTGATGCTGGGTTTGCGGATGTTCCGGAAATGGTATCGGAGAAGAGTTGCTCGAGGGAGGATGCGGGCTTTTCCAACCCCAGCACAGAGATGGCTTCTTGCTCGCAGATACGCATGATTTCCATGAGATTTTCGGGTTGGCAGTGTATTCGGTAAAGTCCATTTTCTGTAGCTTCAACCTCAAAAGATCCGGATGTGGTCGGCTGGCGGCTGATCACTACATGCAAGAGGGAAGAAGACCCGAGTACTTCCGATCTACTGACGGTTTTCCGGATACATCCCTCATGCAGGATGATGATACGGTCTGCCATGCGTTCCACATCATTGAGAATGTGGGAGCAAAAAAGGATAGTTTTTCCTTTTTTTTTGAGATCCAGCATGAGATCCAGCACCATTTTTCTACCTAGGGGATCGAGGCCGGACATGGGCTCGTCAAGGATGAGCAGGTCCGGGTCAGTCACCATGGCAAGGGCAAGGCCCGTGCGCTGTACCATGCCTTTTGAAAAAGTCCGCAGGCGTTTGTGGGCCATATGAGCTATGCCTGTGCTTTCAAGACAGGCCATGATACGTTCTTTCTGGATTCTTCTGGAAAAGTTCTGGTGAGAGAGACCAAAGGAGAGCAGTTCATCAGGCGTAAGGTGCTCGCTGTAGTAGGCGTTTTCAGGAAGGTAGCCGAGGTTGCGCCGGGATTCAGGCTGATCCGTAGAAAACCCTGCAATGGTGACGTTTCCGCTGCTTGGGCGGGTGAGCCCAAGGATGTGCTTCACTAGGGTAGTTTTGCCAGCGCCGTTGAGTCCGATGATGCCTAGGACCTCACCTCTGGCAATGGAAAGATGGATGTCCCTGAGTACAGGTGTTTTTTTTCGGATCAGGTTTTTTCCCTGAATGTGCAGGTCCTTGCAGAGGGCGGTAATCCGGATGAGGTCGGTGTTGGCCATAAAATCTCCGAAGGGGAAAAAGACAGGGAATGTTTCCGTATCTGGAAGCATTCCCTGTTTGTGTATCAAGATTTAGTTATTAGGAGCCAGCACCCATGTATTCATATGCAGGAGCGGTGCAGTTTGCAACAGCAGTAGAAATAGCTGATGCTGGTTTTATAATTTGATAGTATCCTGAATTTCTTGAATCTATACAAAATTCAAGTCCTTCGCTGGTATTAGCCTTGGTAGATGTGCTTCTTAACCAGTAGAGAGCAGGGGTGCTGCCAGCAGCTGGTGTAAAAAAAGCGTTGATGGCTACGTTTTTGGAGGGTTCATATACGATATTGCCTGTTGCAGGAACAGCGCCAATCGTAATGCTTCTGCCGGTACCTGTGTCAAGGCCTGTGGCTGGAGTCACACCAGTCGTACCTGTAAGCTGAGTTGTGCCTCCACTATAAGGCAGCCTGTTCCATGTGGAAATGAAGGATTCAACTTCGGTCCGGACGCTGCGGATATCGCTGAGTGCCTGAGCGTTCATGCCGCGGGTGCGGTAAGCACTGAACTGGGGAATGGCGATTGCCGCCAAAATACCGATGATAGCGACAACAATCATCAGCTCTATCAGAGTAAAACCTTTCTGATTTTTCATTGCGTGAACACGACTTAACATAAATTACTCCTTTCATGGAACCAGTTAATGGCTGTTTGCAGCCTTAAAAACCCTCGTGGGTTGTTTGCTTCCTTGATAGAATGCACTGTCCATGCCAAGCCTGAATTTATTTCATTGTCTTTTGATTTTTCATGGGTTTTGATTGGGATTGAAGGCTGTTTGGAAAACGGCACAGCCGGAATAACAGCAGGGCTATTTCTCTGTTACTCATTTTTGACAAAAAAAGTCACTTTTGCCCCATCGTGCTTGACAAAAAATGGCAAGGTGCCAGTGCCTGTGACCATGCTGGACGCTGCAGGGTATCAGTAGCGGTTCAGCTGCCGGATTTCCTCCAGCTGGGCTTCGTGGATGAAACGACTTAAGGCTTCCTCTCCTTCTGGCTTCATTTTGATGAAGTGCAGGCCGATAAGACCGGCTTTTTCGTTGAAAAGGGGGTTGATTCTGGCTATTTTAGCGGCGCAGGCCACTTTATCCATGGCAAGCCTGTCTCCTTCGGGGTAGCGTAGGGCCATGCCAAGGGTTACCTGCGTGCCAATTTCAAGGTTGAACAGGGGGTTGGTCCGGTTTTCAATTTTTTTGGGAACCACAAGGCCCATTCCGCTGATGGAGAGGTCTAGAACAGAAAAATCTTTTCCGAATACGTACTCTTTTTCCTGCAGCAGCATTTTGGCAAAGAGTGAGAATTTTTTACCCGGAGACATGCGGAAAGCAGACCGGATGTTCACTTCGCACAGTCGTTTTTCATACTGGATGAATACCGCTTCTTCCGTAATCTGGGATGAAAGGGGGTAGTCCCTGCGGAACCCGGATACGGAACATTTCACTCCGTAACGTTTTTTTTGTTTTTTTTCATCGTATTTGAGGGTTGTTATGTGCATTTCCTCAAAGGAGGTGTTGGGAAGTATTTTGGGAGATGTCTGGGCTATGATCAGCACCCTTGCTGCCGTGTTCGTATCATAGATCATGGATGAACGTACTATGGGGGAAAGGGAGTTGAGGTTGAAAACCACATCTATTCCTGTTCCGGGTGTAAAAAAATTTTCCGGAGTATCCGTCATGGGAAATCCTGATATGGGCTTTTATGGGTCGAATGGGCGAGCCGTACAGAAGGGCATTTGTTTTTATGGATGCCCAGTTTACAATGCTGTTACCGGAGACGTTTATTAATGTAGCACATAGTTTTCTTCCGGGTAAAGATATCTTTACCCGGTCTGGATGAAAAACATCAGGAGAAGTTATTTCGTTTTTTTGCGCTGTTGCCGGGAAAAGGACAGTGCATCCCTTTTCCCGGTAGCGGTTCGTTCAGTGCGTGGACAGGTTTGTCATAGATCGGCAATAAAGTGAAAGGAAGGTCGTGTGGTCTCTGCTGACACGGTTCGATGCAGCTGTTGTTCCAGGTCTCTCAGTTCCTGACGCCAGAAAGCCCCTGTGCCCCATTCCGGAAAGGTTGCCGCAAAACGGGCATCTTTTTGCTGCCGCTGACACCAGGCAAGAAAATAGATCTGCCGCATGGCGCGCAGGCCCTCCACAAGGGCCATGCTGCCTGTCGGAAGCTTTCGGAAGCTCTGGTAACCTTCCATCAGCAGATTGATTTCCCTTGGGCACTGAGTTGGTCGATCCGGGAGGAGAAGCCATAGGTCCTGTATGGCAGGACCGGTCATCATGTCGTCGAAATCAATCAGCAGCAGGCCTTCTCCGGGACGATGGAGTATGTTTTTACGGTGCAGGTCACCGTGCAGTCGTATGGAGGGCTGCCCTGTAAAAAGCTCCCGGATATTTTGCTGCAGGCGGGAGACAAGAGTACGGAAGGAGTTCTGCATTTCCGCAGGCATTCCGCCGGATAGAAGGGTTCTGGCATCCCTGTCAAGGCTTCTGTCCGGGTGCAGACAAATACGATGTTCCGCCCTGCCTGCAGCGGCCACATTGTGCAGGCGTCCGATGAGGCGGCCCAGTTGTTCCCAGTCCCGGTCTTCGCTGATATCCAGCTCCCGACCGGCCCGTTTGGGAAAAAGGGCGAAAAAAATGCCTCCCGTTTCCCCAAGGGTCTCTCCTGTGTGCAGGTACTGTGGAGCTACCACAGGGAGTTCGGCCCCATGGCAGTCCACAAGGAAACGATGCTCATCCTCAAGGGCGGGTCTTGTCCATCTCCCGGGGCGGTAAAATTTTACAATATGCCGTTTCCCTTCCATATCCTGCAGTTCATAGACCCGATTGATGTAACTGGGAAGGGGTGCCACAAGACCTGTGAAGCGAAGGTTGGTGGCCTTTTCCACGGCATGGAGAATGGGCTCGGGAGTCAGGTCACTGAAGGTCCATGGAGAATGGGGTTTTTGCATGCCAGCCTTTCAAATAAAAGGGATCAGTCCCGTTTTTTTTCGGATTTCTGCCAGAAAGGGGGCGGCAGTGCACCGGGCTTTTTCAGCACCCTCCTGAAGAATTTTTTCTGTTTTCGCCGGGTCCGCCAGCAGTTCTGCATACCGCTCCCTCGGTTCCTTCAGAAGTTCGTTGAGATGCTCGAAAAGAAGGGTTTTCATGTCGCCCCATCCGATGCCTTCGGCATAGCGGAGGCGGATGGTTTCGGCTTCTTCCTTACTGGCAAAGGCCTTGTATATTTCAAAAAGTGTGCATTCATCAGGGTTTTTGGGTTCCGATGGGGCCAGGGAATTGGTTTTGATTTTCATGATCAGCTTGCGCAGTTGTTTTTCCGGTAGAAAAAGAGGGATGGTATTGTCATAGCTTTTGGACATTTTTCTGCCGTCTATGCCGCTGAGCACGGCGGCCTTGTCATCCACTACGGCCTCGGGCATGGTAAATGTCTGGCCGAATATATGGTTGAAACGGCCCCCTATGTCCCTTGCCATCTCGATGTGCTGAATCTGATCTCTCCCCACGGGAACCTTGCTGGCGTTGAACATGAGAATGTCGGCAGCCATCAGCACGGGGTAGCTGAAAAGGCCCATGGTGATGCCCTTGTCCGGATCGTTGGCCTTTTCTTCTTCATTAATTTGAACGGCGGCTTTGTAGGCATGGGCCCGGTTGAGGAGGCCTTTGGCTGTTACACAGGTCAGGATCCAGGTAAGTTCAGGAATTTCAGGTATATCTGACTGACGATAAAAGGTTGCGTTGTCTGTGTCAAGGCCCAGAGCCAGCCATGTGGCCGCCACTTCCATGCGGGATGCGGCAACCCTTGCGGGTTCATGACACTTGATGAGAGAGTGGTAGTCCGCAAGAAAATAAAAGGCATCCATCTCCGGATTTTGGCTGGCCTCAATGGCGGGCCGGATGGCACCCACATAGTTGCCGAGATGGGGAGTTCCGGTGGTAGTAATTCCTGTAAGTATCCGTTTTTTTTCTGTCATTTTATAAGCTCCAAGTTTCCGTTTTGACGCCCCGTATCGCTAAGGATGCGGGCTACAAAGGCTGTTTCATCTTCTTTGGTCTGCAGCAGTCCATTAAGTTTGGCATCAAGAACCTGTATGAGAATTTTTTTGTAGCGGGGGCCGGGAGGCAGCCCCAGGTTTTTCAGATCCCGTCCCTGAATTTCCGGCCGGACAGATCGCAGTCGGGAGAGGAAGTGGGCTATGGCTTTGCGGGTCCGGTTGCTGTCCGCAGCGGCCATCATGTATACTAAAACTTCGGTTTTGAAAACATGCAGACGGGCATAAAGGATGCTGTTATCAAGGGGCAGCTCCTTGGCAAGGCGTTTCAGGCAGTGGTCTGCCTGCTGTCTTTCCCGTACGCACAGATCTTCCTGCCATTTGGCAAGACGGAGAATGCGGCAGACTTCCCGCGCTTCCCCTGATGTGCAAGGGGTGAGAATAACCATGAAATAGACAAGCCACCGCAGGCAGTTGCTGTCTTCCGCCATGAGCTCATATCCGTCCAGGGCCTTTCTGCTTTCCATGAGGAGCTGGGTTGTGGTTTCTGTGAGAGCCATGGCAGGGTGCAGTGCTGCCAGAAGTCGGAATTCATGAAGCCGCAGAATGGAGGGTACGGGATCGCTTTCTTCCAGTATGGCAATAATTTCACCCATGGCACGGGCACCGGACAGCCGTTTGAAAACCCCCATACGGATCGCATTTTCGATAAGACGCACGGTGAGTTTGCCGATGGAGAAGCCGAAGCGGGATTCGAAGCGAACTGCCCTGAAAATCCGGGTGGGATCTTCCACAAAACTCAGGTTGTGGATAATCCGTAAGGTTTTATCCTTGATGTCTTTCTGACCCGCAAAGTGATCAATAAGGGTTCCGTATCGGGACTGATTGAGCTGAATGGCAAGGGTGTTGATGGTGAAATCCCGGCGGTACAGGTCTGCCTTGAGGCTGCTTTTTTCCACTTCGGGCAGAGCAGCCGGAGCCGTGTAGTATTCAGTGCGGGCCGTTGCCACATCAACCTTGAAGCCGTCATCAAGGGTAATGACGGCGGTGCCGAATTTGGAATAGGCATGAACGCGGGCCTGGCGGGTGGCGGCAAAGGCCTTTGCAAAGAGAATCCCATCACCCTCTACCACAATATCAATATCTTCATTTTTTCTGTAGAGAAGGAGGTCCCGGACAAAGCCTCCCACCACAAAGGCATTGCATCCGCTTTGGTCGGCACTTTTTCCTATGTCGGCGAGAAGGGCGAGAATTTTTGAAGGCAGTCTTTCCCTCATAAGATTGATGATGTCACGGGTACGGGGCTGATGGTCTGTCGGTATGACATCCTTTGCCGAAGGTGTTTCCTCCTGCTCCTTGACCATTAGCTGGAGCAGGTCCGTTCGTGTAATGACACCGACAATGCCATGACGGGGGTCCATGACAGGGAGAACGCGCTGCTTTCCTCCCACAATGGCATCCTGAATGAGATGCAAGGGTGCATCCGGGGGTACTGTTTCAACCTCACTGATGAGGTAGTCCTGTACCAGTGTTGTGTCCATGGCATGGGAAAGACCCTGTTCCACAATCTGTCTTGTAATCAGCCCCAGAAGGAGGCTTTGGGTATCTCCCTTTTCTGTAACGAGGAGTGCGTTGACATTGTAGCGTGTCATGGTCTGGCTGGCACTGCGGAAGCTGACCGTGGGGCCTATGGTGTGGGCTGGTGTACTCATGATTTCAAGGGCCTGGAAGCGGCGGGGCATGTAAGTATCCAGAAGCCGCAGGAGCCGGGTTTCTACCTGGGCCAGTGTCTGGCTGCGTATGGTGGCCGCACCGGCAGCTGTATGACCGCCTCCTTCAAAGTGCTGCATAAGAGCTCCCATATTCATGTCCGGGAGACGGCTTCGTCCGATGAGGTGTATTTTTCCGTCCATGCGGGCCATGAGAAAAAGGACAGAGATTTTCTCCATGCGCATAAAATGATGAACCAGAAAAGCAAGGTCGGGAACATAGGTTTCTCTGGAAAGTCGTGTCAGGGTAAGGGGTGTCCCGTGGACAGACATTTCTGTTGCACTGTCCAGCATTTCATTCAGCAGCCTAACCTGTTCTGGGTCAAGCTCCCTTGTGAGCACATCTCCGACCGTTGGCAGGTGAGCCCCCTGACGCATGAGCCAGGCAAGGGATTCAAAATCTTCCGCTGTGGTGCTGTTGCTGGTAAGGTGGCCGGTATCTTCATAAATTCCCATGGCCAGCAGTGTTGCTTCCTCAGGAGTCAGTCTTATGCTATGCTGAATAAGCAGAGGCACCATGAGTGAGACGGTGGCGCCTGTTTCACCGCAGACATGGATCTGACCCCTGAGGTCACCGGGTGCCGGAGGGTGATGATCGTAAATGTGCAGGGCTATATCCTGGCTCTGAGTCAGCGAAGCCAGTTCTCCTATACGATCTTTCTGCCTTGTATCCACGATGACAAGGGTTTTGATGGTTTCCGGTTGAACCTCCCTGAAAGGAATAAGATCGAAAAGGTACAGCAGGGATTGCACAAAAAAGTGCCGGAACTGAGGAGAATCGCTTCCCGGAAGGACAATGCGTGCTTCAGGATATAATTTTTTGGCCGCAAGCATGGAGGCAATGCCGTCCAGGTCTGCATTTTTATGGGTAGTGATGAGGGTGTGGACGACAGCCTCGGAGCGGAGAGGTGATGTGGGCTGCAAATGAGGCCTCCGACTTTGTTTCAGGTAAGAAATGGAAAACAATTGTAACGGGAGGCAGATTCAGGAAAAGTGCTCCTGCACAGGCAGGAAACTCGGTTCCGGGCCGAGGCAAAGAAGTTTCTTTTCTGCCTGCTGCCAACATATTTAAAACAAATTCCATATTTACTGGCTGTGGCTGTCCGGCAAAGCTGTGCCCGTGCCGGAATGGTGACACTAACCTAATATACTACCTTTTCTGGACTGGTCATGCATAATCGAGAAACAAAAGACTTTCAATATGTTTTTGGTCCTGTGGCATCCCGACGCCTGGGGCTTTCTCTGGGTGTGGATCTTCTGCCGGCCAAAACCTGCACGCTGGACTGCATTTATTGTGAATCTGGTCGGACTACCCGTAAAACACTGCTCAGGAAGGAGTGGGTCCCGGTGAATGCCGTGCTGGACGAGCTGTCACAGCTTCTGGCTCTGGGGCCGGAGCTGGACAGTGTCACCTTTTCCGGTTCCGGCGAACCGACCCTGCATTCGGGTATCGGTTATCTGATCAATACCATTCATAGCCGATGGCCGGGGTATCCGGTTACTGTTCTGACCAATGGGACCTTGTTCTGGCAGGAAGAAGTCCGGGAGGACCTGAAAAACGCAGACAGGGTCATTGCAAATTATGATGCGGCCTCATCAGAGGTGTTTGAAGTGCTTAACCGCCCTTACCCCGGTCTCTTTCCTGAGGCCATGATGAAAGGGCTTGTGGCTTTCCGCAACCTGTTTGAGGGAGAGCTCTGGCTGGAAATCTTTGTCATACCCGGAGTGAATGACGGGGATAGAGAAATAGAAGGAATTGCAGCAGCTGTAGCGGCCATCCGGCCTGACCGGGTTCAGCTTAATACTCTGGACAGGCCGGGTACGGAAAGTTGGGTTGAGCCTGCTGGAACTGAATTGCTGGAAAAATTTCGAAAAAAAATAGCGGCAGCTGAAGCGCTGGGTGATGTCAGGGGAAAGGGAACAGTGGCTGGCTGTGATGAGGACCAGCTGAGAAAAAATATTCTTTCCATGGTATTGCGCCGTCCTGTTACTCTGGATGATGTGGTGCGAACCCAGGGTATTGACAGGGAAAGCGCTGGAAAAGTACTGGAAGGTATGTGTTTTGCAGGAGAGCTGGGTGTGCGGAGAATGGCACGGGGGGATTTTTTTCTTTTACCCCAGGCATTGTCAGCGGAGACCTGAGCTGTGATTTTATCACATATGCCCGCCCGGTTTTGAGCCGTCGTTTTTTTGCCCATGACTATTTTTGTCACTTTATGACCATTTTTGTTCGAAACTTCCTGATCCATAGCCGGATTCTTTTCATTTACTTTTTATTCATACATGGGGGATGACCATGCCCGTATTTGTCTGGGAAGGTAGAAATCGTAAAAGTCAGAAACGAAAGGGGGAGATGGAGGCCCCCAATGAGGCCATCGTCCGTACCCGGCTCATCAAACAGAAAATTACGCCCGTAAAAATCAAGCCAAAGCCGAAAGATATACTGGAAAATGTATCCTTCCTGCAGCCCAAGGTGACTCAGGAGGATGTGATTATTTTTGCCAGGCAGTTTTCAACCATGATTGATGCGGGGCTTCCCATTGTTCAGTGTCTCACCATTCTGGAGGAGCAGCAGGACAATCCTTCTTTTAAAAAAATTATCAAAGAAATCCGGATGGGCGTCGAGGGCGGTGAAACCCTTGCGGAAGTGTTAAAAAAATTTCCGCAGCACTTTGATGCCCTTTTTGTCAATATGGTGGCAGCGGGTGAGGCTGGCGGAATTCTGGATGTCATTCTCCGCAGGCTTTCGGCCTATATGGAAAAAATGGCCAAGCTGAAAAAAAAGGTGAAAGGGGCCATGACGTACCCACTGGTGACCATTGCCATTGCCATTGTTGTTGTGGGTGTGATTCTGGTTTTTGTTATCCCTGTATTTGAGAGTATGTTTGCGGATTTTGGCAGTGCCTTGCCCGCTCCCACCCAGTTAGTTATCAGTCTAAGTGAATTTGTTCAGGCAAAAATCATTCATATTTTGATTGGACTGGCTGTTTTTATTTTTCTGTACAAACGTTTTTACCGCTCAAAAAAGGGGCGCGGTATTATGGATTCGATTTTTCTCAGGCTTCCTGTTGCCGGTATTCTGATCCGTAAGGTTTCCGTTGCTAAATTTACACGCACCATGGGAACCATGCTGGCTTCCGGTGTTTCTATTCTGGAAGCACTGGATATTGTAGCCAGAACTTCCGGTAACCGTGTGGTTGAGGAAGCCATTTATGATGTGAAAAACAGTATTTCCGAGGGAGAAACCATGGCCGATCCCCTTGCCGAATCCGGTGTGTTTCCCTCCATGGTCTGTTCCATGATAGCTGTGGGGGAATCAACGGGTGCTCTGGACGCCATGCTGGAAAAGATAGCCGATTTTTATGATGACGAGGTGGATCAGTCCGTGGAAAACCTTACGGCCCTGATCGAGCCCTTTATGCTGGTTTTCCTGGGGGTTGTGATCGGAGGTCTTGTGGTGGCCATGTATCTCCCCGTTTTCCAGATGGCGGCTGCCATTGGGTAGGTGGGCTATGCCGGTTGCGGATACATGGGGCAGGACTGCTTGCTTTTGGGAAGGGCCTGTATGCAGGTTCACGAAAAGGAGCTTGTAAACAAACTCAGCTGGCTGGTGAGTGTGCGGATCTTTCTTGCACTCATCCTGCTGGCTTTTTCCTTTTTTTTTGACCATCAGCCCGTTGCTGCCTTTGATACGTTCCCTGCCGATATTCTTTATATCATAGCCACTCTGGCCCTTTTTCTTTGTCTGCTGTATGCCCTTTGGCAAAGGATAGTCCGAAAGCCCATTTATTTTGCCATGGTTCAGCTGTCCATGGATTCCTTTCTGGTCACCTTACTCATATGGGCAACGGGTGGCTTCGATTCTCCCCTGACGTTTCTCTATATGATTGTTATTATAAATGCTGGCATTCTCATTTCCCGCAGGGGGAGTCTTTTCATTGCCGCCATTTCGGCAATTTTTTTCGGCCTTCTTGTGGATTTTGAGTATTATGGTGTTCTGCCGGACCTGGGGGATGGCAGGGTTCCCCTTGCCGATACGGTTGATTTCTGGTCGGTTTTTTTCCGCATACTGGCCACAACAATAGCCTGTTTTTCCGTTTCCCTTTTGACAAGTTTTCTTTCGGTGCAGTTGCGTAAAGCCAGAGATGAGGTGAGATACATGGGAAGTTACGTAAAACGTATGGAAAATCTTGCCACCGTTGGGGAAATGGCTGCGGGACTGGCCCATGAGATTAAGAATCCCCTGGCTTCCCTGAGGGGTGCGGTGGAGTTGCTGGAAGCAGAAGCGGGTCGTGATGAGGATTCCCGCAGACTGATGCGGATTGTGCGGAGAGAGTCGGACCGGTTGTCGGCACTGCTTACGGATTTTTTATTTTTTGCCCGTCCCGGCAAGGGATGTCCGGAACCGGTTAATGTGGCTGCTATGGTTCGCGAAAGTGTACAGATCCAGAATCAGAGTGCCCGTAACCGTGGAAGAATTACATTCAGGTTCTGCCTTACTGAAGACGTGTGGGTGAGGGCAGATCCCGATCGTCTGCGTCAGGTTGTGTGGAACCTTCTTCTGAATGCGGCTGAGTCCATTGAGGGAGAGGGTGAGGTTCGGATAGACCTTGGAATTGAAAAAGAAAGGATCGCTCATATCCGCATTGCCGATACGGGCTGCGGGATCCCTGAAGACAGTATTCCGTCCATATTTGATCCCTTTTATACCACAAAACCAGGTGGAACCGGGCTGGGACTCTCCATTGCCCTTCGGATTGTGGATGCCATGGGCGGCAGGCTGGATGTGGACAGTATTCCTGATAAGGGCAGCACCTTCACTTTGCGATTGCCCCGCCTGAACCCTTCGGACTCCCTTTAGATTGTAAAGGAAAGCGGGCTATGGTTGACACCTTTTGTGCAATAGGGTAGCTACTGATGGTCAAAACACCCGCTTGGACTTAAAGGATTCTGGGAGACAGACAGGAAGATATGAACGCAAATAAAAGTGAAGGTAATCAGGATAATGGCGGAGATATTCTCAGCCAGAGGCGGCGAAAAAATCAGGAACTTAAAGCAAAGGGTGTGAACCTTTACCCGAATGACTTCAGGGTTTCCCATGGTATCAGCGCCGTTCGGCAGCAGATAGAACAAGCTCCGGAACTTATGGGGCCTGAAGGTCCAGTGTTTTCGATTGCAGGCCGCATGATGGCCATTAACCGTTTTGGAAAGTCTGCTTTTATACGGATAAAAGATGGCAGTGGAGAACTGATTCAGGCTTATCTTCAGGCCAAAGCACTGGGGGAATCCTTTGAGCTTTTCAAGCAGATGGATGTAGGGGATTTTATCGGCCTGACAGGAACCCTGTTTACAACCCGTACAGGAGAGTGGACTCTGGAAACGCGGGAATTCCGCCTGCTTTCCAAGGCTACAAGGCCGCTTCCTGAAAAATATCATGGACTGAAGGATCCGGAGAAACGGTACCGTAAGCGCTATGTGGATCTTGTGATGAATCCGGAAGCCAGGGAAATTTTTCTCCGCAGAAGCCGGATGATTCAGGCTGTAAGGGAGTTTTTTATTGCCCGTGATTTTTTGGAAGTGGAAACGCCCATGATGCAGCCCGTAGCTGGGGGGGCAGAAGCCACACCTTTTGTGACCCACCACAATGCACTGAATATGGATCTCTATCTCCGAATAGCTCCGGAGCTTTATCTTAAGAGGCTGGTGGTAGGCGGGTTTGACAGAGTGTTTGAAATTAACCGAAACTTCCGAAACGAGGGTGTTTCCACCCGGCATAACCCTGAGTTCACTATGATGGAATTCTACTGGGCCTATGCCACCCATGCGGATCTCATGGCGCTGACAGAGGAGCTTTTTGCCCATGTGGCCAGAGTGGTTACGGGAAGTGCGGTGGTTCATTATCAGGGCCATGAGCTGAACTTTGATGGAGAGTGGCCGAAAATTGAACTTCTAGATGCGCTGGTGGAAATAGGAGGCGTGGATAAAAGGCTTCTGGATGATCGTGAAGGACTCCTGGCTTTTGCAAAAGAAAATAATATTTCTGTCACTAAAACAGAAAAACTGGGCAAGGTTCTGACCAAGCTTTTTGATGTTCTTGTGGAGCCGAAGCTCATTCAACCTACCTTTATTACAGGTTATCCCGTAGAGGTGTCTCCCCTTTCCCGCCGATCGGATACAAACCCTGATCTGACGGAACGGTTTGAGGTCTTCGTTGCCGGGCGCGAGATTGGCAATGGCTTTTCTGAGCTGAATGATCCCGAAGACCAGCGGGAGCGTTTCCTGATGCAGGTCAGGGAACGGGAAGCTGGTGATTCCGAAGCCCATATGATGGATGAAGACTACATTGAAGCCCTGGAGTACGGTATGCCACCGACCGCTGGTCAGGGGATTGGCATGGACCGTCTGGCCATGCTGCTGACCGATGCTGCCTCCATAAGGGAAGTGATACTTTTCCCCCACATGAAACCTGTGTCCATTTAATATAAAAGCCCTGCACCATCTGCAGGGCTTTTTGAAAAGGCGATACCCACACCTTATGTCCCTAGAATTGTTCATTGCCGGAAGATATCTTCGCGCACGCCGCAAACAGGGTTTTATTTCTTTGATTGGCATTTTATCCGTTTTTGGTGTTGCCCTTGGCGTAATGGCGCTGGTGGTGGTTATTGCTGTCATGAGTGGGGCAGAAACGGACTTCAGGAAAAGAATCCTGGGGCTGGAACCCCATGTGCTTCTTATGGGGCAGGGCGGCGGAATAACCGATGCTGCAGGGGCGCAGGAAAAGCTGAAGGGCTTTGCCGGTGTCAATGCTACGGCACCTTTTGTTTATGGTAAAGTGGTGTTGCGGTCTTCCGGTGGAATGGGCGGTGCATTTCTGCGGGGAGTTGATCCGGAGGGCCAGCAGGTAAGTATTGAAGGAATCGACAAGAAAAGCCTGAGGGTACAGCTGAAACAGCCTGAATCGGGAGCGTCCCCCGGTATTATTCTGGGTAAAAATCTGGCGGCTGAGCTCAGGGTGGCTGTGGGTGACACTGTTCAGGTGATGTCCCCGGAATTTATGCTGTCGCCCGTGGGTATGATGCCAAAAGTTCGTCGTTTTGAGGTAACAGGACTTTTTTCTTCAGGGCTTTATGAATATGATGGCGCGCTCTGCTATGTCCGTATTGAGGAGGCCTCCGGGCTTCTGGGAATGGGTGATAAGGTTACGGGTATCGGTATATGGGTAGAAGATGTTTATAAAGCGGAAATAATCGGAGAGGAAATACGGGATGCTTTCGGCTGGGGTTTCTGGACCCGGAACTGGATGGAGATGAATAAAAATCTCTTTTCTGCTCTTAAGCTTGAAAAAACAGCCATGTTTGTCATTCTTACCCTGATCATTCTTGTTGCGGCCTTCAATATTGCCAGTTCTCTGATCATGATGGTGATGGAAAAAACAAGGGATATCGCCATACTGATGGCCATGGGGGCAACACGGTCTTTGATTCGGAGAATTTTTGTCCTTCAAGGTATGATTATTGGTATTACAGGAACCTGTCTGGGCATACTGGCAGGGGTAGGGCTTTGCCTTTTCCTGGAAAGATACCCAATTGTTAAGCTTCCTGAAGCTTACCCCTTCACTACTCTTCCTGTGTTGCTGGAGTGGGGAGACGTTTTTGTTATCGGTGGTGCTTCTCTTCTGATCTGTTTTGTGTCCACCCTTTATCCGGCCATGCAGGCTTCCCGTATGGACCCTGTGGAAGGAATCCGGTATGGATAAACGGTTTGAAACTCTGGTTCTTTCCGGAGTGAGCAAAACTTTTATGGATGGGGTTGAGCCCGTCCCTGTGCTCAAAGATGTCAACTGGACTTTGAGTCGTCAGGACAGCATTGCCATTGTTGGTCCTTCGGGGATTGGAAAATCGACACTTCTGCATATTCTTGGAGCTTTGGATCGTCCTGACAGAGGATCTCTTTTGCTGGATGATCGTGATATTCTTCGTCTGGATGATGGGGGACTGGCACGGATCCGCAATGAGGTTATGGGATTTGTTTTCCAGTTTCACCATATGCTGCCTGAATTTTCTACCCTAGAAAATGTCATGATGCCGGCGAGGATAGGAAACATGCCCTTCAAAGAGGCAAAGAAAAAGGCCGCAGCTCTTCTGGATCGGGTGGGGCTTTCCCATCGTCTGGACCATAGGACAGCGCAGCTCTCCGGAGGGGAGCAGCAAAGAGCTGCTCTGGCAAGGGCCCTTATCATGTCCCCGTCTTTTCTTTTTGCGGATGAGCCCACGGGTAACCTTGATATTGAAAACAGCCGAAAGGTCCATGAGCTCCTTTTAGAAGTACACAGGGAGTGGGAGTGCGGGCTGGTTGTGGTTACCCATAATCTTCGTCTTGCCAGTATGATGAAAAAGAAAGTTACCCTGAAACAAGGGCATATTGACGAGCAGAGTGTTGCCGGTCTGGTCGCATTGTGACAGAGACGGGTTAAAGCCTATGTACAGGTCGTTTCATCCGGCCGGGCTGAATTTCTGAGACTTCTTCATAAAACTGTATCCGCTTGTCTTCTCACTACTTCACAATTTTATGGGCGGTTTTACACCAGAGGATGGTTGCATGAATCGGAGTTTTGTCTGCGGCTTCTGGCTGCTTGTTATGATGATGATGGGAAGTTTTTCAGTTTATGCTGCGGATGCCCATAAGGTATGGATATCTCCTTTTGCCGTAGAAGGGGATCCACGCTCGGCGGATCTTGGCAGGCAGGTGGCGGAACGGATCAAGCGGGAGCTGGGCACGGCCGGGTTGTCCCCTGTTATCGGAGAAGAGGTTGTTAGAAATGTTCAGGGTGCCCGTCAGCGTATGGAATCGGCAGATGCACAGATAGCCATATGGGGCCGATTGCTTCTGGATAACGGTGGGTTCAGGCTTTCAGCTTTTGTATATGCAGAGGAGAGTGAACGTCGTTTTATTGAAGAGGGCACTGCTATTGATACTCTCTATCTGTCAGCTGCTTCATTGTCCCACAAAATTGCCGATTTTCTGGTGGGAAAAGAAACCGTTGCCCTGGTGGAAGTGGAAGGAAATCAGCGTATAGAAGATGCTGCCATTCTACGGGTTATTCAGAGCGGTCCGGGTGATGTGTATCTGCAACAGGCTCTTTCCCGAGATCTTCAAGCCATTTATGACATGGGATATTTTGATGATATTCAGGTGGCCGTTGAGGAGAGGGAAGTCGGAAAAGTTGTTATTTTTAAAGTTAAGGAAAAGCCAACAGTCCGTCAGATATTCATCCGTGGCAACCGTGTGTATAAAAGCGATAAGGTTCTTGAATCTGTTACCACCAAAACGGGTGCAATCCTGAATGTTTTTCAGGTGCGTAGGGATATGGAAAGGATTCGGGATCTTTACAGGAGTAAAAACTATCATCATACAGAAGTGAAGTATGAAATCCGGGAGCTTGAGAACAATCAGGCTGACCTTACCTTTGTTATATCGGAAGGTGAAAAGGTTAAGGTTACAGAGATTCTTTTTGAAGGGCGTCAGGATTTTACCCGCCGACAGCTCATGAAGCAGATAGGAACTTCTGAAAAGGGGTTTTTCTCATGGCTGACGGGTTCTGGTGAATTAAAAAGAGAGTCTATTCAGCAGGATGCTGCACGATTGACAGCCTTTTATCATAATGAGGGCTACGTGGATGCAAGGGTATCGGAACCGGAAGTTGTGCTGGATGGGTCGGAAGCAATGGTGAAATTCCGGATCCATGAAGGGCAGCGGTTCCGGGTGGGTAAAATCAGTGTCGGTGGAGATCAGCTCTTTTCTGAAGAAGTTCTGCTTGCCATAACTTCCATAGGAAAAGAAGAATGGTACAAAAGAGATGTTGTCCATGCAGACATGATGGCACTGACCGATCTTTATGGCGATGCGGGCTATGCCAATACAGATGTTTATCCACAGTTGCGCAAGGATCCTGAAGAAGGTGTTGTGGATATCCGCTATACCGTTCATCAGGGAAGTCTTGTCTATATAGATCGTATTGAGATAACGGGTAACGTCAAGACCCGTGACAAAGTCATACGCAGGCAGATCCCTCTTCTGGAGCAGGAACTGTACAGCGGAAGCCGGATTAAAAGGGCAAGCCGAAATTTAAACAGGCTGGATTACTTTGAGGATGTCCGGCTTGAAATTGAGCGTACCTCTGATCCAGAAAAAGTTGATCTTGTGGTCAGTGTGGAGGAGAAACCCACCGGCATGTTTACCTTTGGTGCGGGTTACAGCTCTCAGGATAATCTTTTCGGGCAGGTTTCCGTGACCCAGAGGAATTTCAGGGGTAAGGGGCAGACCCTGAATCTGCGGGCCGATGTTGGGAGTAGTTCCACGCGGTATACCTTAAGTTTCACGGAACCTTATCTGTTTGACAAACCACTTTCTGCCGGATTTGATCTGTATAACTGGGACAGGGAGTATGATGATTATACAAGGAAGAGTACGGGGGGAACCATCCGGCTGGGGTACCCTGTATGGGATTATACCCGTTTTTTTGTCTCCTATGGCTTTGAAACCTTTGATGTGAAGGTGGATCAGGGAAAGGAACAGTGGGTCAATGAGGATATTCTTGCCATGGAGGATCTGGATACGGCCAGTACCCTTACTTTAAGCCTGAACTATGACTCGACCAACAGGCTCTTTAATCCGTCAGAAGGCAGCAACCATCGCCTGACGGTTAAGCATGCCGGTGGACCTCTGGGTGGTGATATTGCGTTTACTAAATATACGCTGGAGGCAGGTCATTATGTGCCCATGTTCTGGGAAACGGTTTTTTTTATGCATGGAGAAACGGGATATGTGCATAAAAACAGCGATGGACATCTGCCGGACTATGAGAAGTTTTATCTCGGCGGTCTGAATTCTCTGAGGGGCTATAAATGGCGGGATGTGGCCGTATATTATGATGGTGATTATACCTACCTTGATGAAAATGGAGAAACTCAGACAGCTCCCTACAGCAAAAATAAAGGTGGGGATAAATTCATACAGGCGAATTTTGAGTTTATTTTTCCTCTCGTGAAGGAAGCCGGACTGATGGGGCTTGTCTTTTATGATATAGGCAATGTTTTTGATACCAATGAAGACATTCTTCTGGATGACCTGAAAAGAAGTACAGGGTATGGTATTCGATGGTTTTCTCCCATTGGGCCCATTCGTTTGGAATATGGGATTCCTCTGGATAAAATTGATGGAGAAAAGCAGGGTGGCCGCTGGGAATTCACCATGGGCGGTGCTTTCTGATCTGAGATGCTGATTACTTGTAACCATAAATCATATAATAGCAAGAGGAGTTGCAGAATGAACAACATAGCCCGTCTCGTACAGGTAATGGTTATTTCCCTGATGATTGCAGGAACATCCATGGCTGCGGATGTAGCCAAAATTGGTATTTTCGATTTTGAAACTTTTTTAAGAAATTCCAAAGCCGGACAACAGGCTAAGGAGCAGGTTGCTGCGGAAGCCCGCCAGCTGGAATCCCAGCTGGAAGTAAAAAAAGAAGAAATAGAGAAGCTTCGGGAGAGCCTGATGCGTGAAGCCATGGTACTTTCGGATGAAGCCAGAGGGCAGAGGGAACGTGATCTGCAGATAAAAGCCATGGATCTCAGGAATATGGAACAGCGGTTTACCCGTAGTTTCAACCAGCAGCAGAATGAAATTATGTCTCGGATTCAGGGTCAGGTCAGGGAGTTGATTCAGGACATCGGAGAGAAGGAAAACTATCTGCTGATTCTTGAAAATATTGGTGTTGTCTATGCCCCGGACCGAGTGGATATTACGGAGCGTCTTATCCAGAAACATGACGAAAAATACGGAAAAAGCGGATCATGACCCGGGTTTTCAGACTTTATGAGCTTGCAGAGGCCTGTGATGCCATAACAGCAGGCGATGCTTCCTTTGAGGTATCAGGAATTGCCCCGCTTGAAAGTGCGGGGCCAGGTGATCTGGCTCTGGCCATGAATGCACAATATTTGCGTCAGGCTGCCTCATCTTCTGCCGGAGCCTTTATTGTCGGGCCAGGGGCAGAATCTGTTCTGCCGGGACGGAACCTGATTCTTTCCAGCAGCCCTTACTGGGCTTTTGCAGCAATCCTCAAGTTGTTTTACCCCGATCCCGCTCCCTGCCACCGTATCCATGCCACAACGGTTGTGGGCCGGGATTTTATGTGCCGGGGCAGACTTTTCACGGATGCTTATGTTGTGATCGGTAATGGGGTGTCTGTGGGGGATGGCTGCAGGATAGGAGCCGGTACGGCGATCGGCGATGGTTGTATGCTGGGTGACCATTGCCGTATTTCTCCCAATGTCACACTGTATCCGGGAACCCGCATTGGCAACCGGGTTCGTATTCACAGTGGTTCTGTCATTGGTGCGGATGGTTTTGGTTTTGCCCCGAAGGATGGACAGTGGGAAAAAATACCTCATTCCGGTGCTGTGGAAATTGATGATGATGTGGAAATAGGAGCTGGCTCTACCCTGGACAGAGGGACTTTTGGCCTTACCCGTATTGGTAGGGGGGTGAAAATTGATGATCAGGTTCACATTGGTCACAATGTTTCCATAGGAGACCATAGTCTTCTGGTGGCTCAGGTGGGTATTGCCGGCAGTACGCGGGTTGGAAAGCATACTGTTCTGGCGGGTAAGGTAGGAGTTTCCGGGCATATTCATATAGGGGATGGCGTACAGGTTGGCCCTATGAGTGGTGTGGCACAGGATGTTCCCGATGGACAGATCGTCAGTGGAAGTCCGGAAATGCCCCATAGGGTATGGCTAAAAGTACAACGCATACTGCCACGACTTCCGGAAATGCGAAAACAGATTGCGGCACTGGAGCGAAGGCTTGATGCTCAGATGAGAGAAGAGGAACCCGGCCATGACGGTAGATGATAAAGGGTTGGTGACGCTGGAGTTGGTTGACATAATGAACTATCTCCCCCATCGTTATCCTTTTCTTCTTGTGGATAGAGTGGTCTCGCTGGAGGTGGGAAAATCCATTTGTGCAATCAAAAATGTTACCGCAAATGAGCCTTATTTCAGCGGTCATTTTCCGAACTTTCCCATCATGCCCGGTGTACTGATTCTGGAAGCCATTGGTCAGGCAGGGGGGATTCTCGCTTACGCTTCATGGCCGGAAGACCAGAGACGCTTTCCGCTTTTTTTTACGGGTACGGACAGAGCGCGTTTTCGACGAAAGGTTGTTCCGGGCGATCAGCTCTGTATGGATGTGGAACTTATTAAATTGAAATCCAGAACAGTAAAGATGCATGGTGTGGCCACTGTCAATGGTGCAAAGGCCGCAGAGGCTGATTTTATGGCTGTTCTGGGGGATTAGGAATAATGTATGGCTATTCATCCTACTGCCATAGTGGATGCAGGTGCAGAAATTGGCGATAATGTGGAAATTGGACCATTTGCCATTATAAAAGACAATGTATGTATTGGTGCCCGAACACGTATAGGTGCCTATGTAATGATTGATCACTACACGGAAATAGGCCCGGACTGTGTGATTTATCCTTATGCTGCGGTAGGTGGTGATCCTCAGGATCTTAAATTCCGGGGAGAAAAGTCATGGCTGAAGGTTGGCCGTAAGACCATTATCCGTGAATTTGCCACTCTGCACAGGGGAACAGGCCTGGGGGGAGGGCTTACTTCGGTCGGAGAAGAAAACCTTTTGATGGCTTATTGTCATGTAGCCCACGACTGCCACACGGGAAAGGCTGTCATACTGTCGAATAATGCCACGCTGGCAGGCCATGTTACCTTGGGAGATCATGTAATTGTGGGGGGACTTGCAGCCGTTCATCAGTTTGTCAAAGTGGGAAATCATGCATATATCGGCGGAAAGTCTGCCGTTGTGAAAGACATTCCCCCTTACGTGATAGCATCAGGAGATCGCGCTACCCTCCATGGTCTGAACAAGGTTGGCCTGCGCAGGCGAGAGTTCCCAGAAGAAAGTTTAAAACATTTGAAGCAGGCATACAGAATTCTTTTTCGGTATGGTCTAACCTTGAAAGAAGGGATTGAGAGGGTCCGGGCTAGCGTTGAGCCTACGCCGGAAGTCTCTGCCTTTATTGATTTTATTAAGAATTCGGACAGGGGCATAACCCGATGATCCGAGCGGAGAAAGGAGAGGTTGCGTCCCTTGGACAGCGGCGACCCTGGCAGTAGATGCCAGCATGAAAAACGTGTTGGTGTGATTGCAGGAAATGGTTCTTTTCCGTTGACTTTCGTAAAAAAAGCGGTAGCAGAGGGTTTTTTCGTTGCCACTGTAGCTTTCCGTGGAGAAGGTCACCCTGCCCTTGAAAATCTGTCTCAGGCATTTCGTTGGATATATCTGGGGCAGATAAAAAAAATTATTCGTTTTTTTAAAGAAAAGAATGTGGATACCGTCGTTATGATGGGGGGTGTCCGTAAAACACGAATGTTTGTGGATGTGAGGCCGGATATTCTTGCCATTCGTGCCATGGCACGAATGCGTCACAGCCATGATGATGGTGTTCTGAGAGTGTTTGCCGATATTCTGGATGAAAACGGTATCCGTGTAGTGCACTCAACAAGTCTGCTCCCGGAGCTCTTGTCTCCGGTCGGTAAGTGGACCCGTTCCCCTCTTCCATCTGGAGTTGAGGCAGATATTCTCATTGGCTGGAAAGTTGCTCGTTGCATTGGAGAAATGGATGTGGGGCAGTGTGTGGTGGTGGGTGGCGGTTCCGTTCTCGCTGTGGAAGCCATTGACGGTACGGATGCCACCATTCGCAGGGGGGGAGAGCTGGGTCGGGGAGATGCGGTTCTCGTCAAGCTTTCCAAGCCTGGGCAGGATATGCGCTTTGATGTCCCCGCCGTAGGTCCGGAAACCATAAAGGTCATGGCAGAGTCCGGGGTTCGGGTACTGGTTCTTGAAGCAGGAAAAACTCTGGCGCTGGAGAGAGAAGACCTTGTGAGGGAGGCAGATCGCTCTGGCATCAGTGTGCTGGCCCTTAATGGTCCGGATGATCTGGCAACGCTGGCAGCTGATAAGGGGGTTGCATGAACCGGACTGTGATGCTGGTGGCAGGGGAAGCTTCAGGAGATCTTCACGGAGCGGCACTGATACGTGCCATGAAGGAAAAAGATCCCTGTATTTTTTTCTGTGGTATCGGCGGAGATCAGATGCGCAGGGCCGGTATGCGGCCAGTGATTGACAGTGCTGGCCTTGCTGTTATGGGGCTTACGGATGTACTGGCAAGCCTGCCGCGAATCCGCAGGGCTTATAAGACGGCTGAATTGATTTTAACTGCATTGAGGCCTGACCTGCTTGTTTTAGTCGACTATCCAGGGTTTAACCTTCGTCTTGCTGAAGAAGCCAGAAAAAAGGGGATTCCCGTTCTTTATTACATCAGTCCAAAGGTATGGGCGTGGCGGTCCTCCCGTGTTCAGAAGATAGCCGAGCGCGTGGACAAGCTGGCCCTGATTTTTCCCTTTGAACTTTCCTGGTTTCAGGAAAGAGGAGTGGATCAGGCTGTTTATGTGGGGAATCCACTTATGGACCAGGCTCCGGATTTCCGGGAGCTGAGACCCGATGATGTGGTGGCGGAGAGCCCTGTCATCGGACTTCTTCCGGGATCACGCCCCGGAGAAATCCGCAGGATGCTCCCAACGCTTTGCGAGGCTGCTGATCTGATTTCGGAAAAAATTCCCGGTGCCCGTTTTGTTCTGTCGGCTGCTCCTGGAACCCATCTGGCAGATATACAGGCATGGGCGGCGGCATCCGGTGCACCAAGCCATATGGATGTAGTGAGTGGTGCTTACCCCGTTCTGGATGTTGCGGATGTTGTTGCGGCCGTATCCGGTACGGTAACTCTGGAGGCGGCTCTGGCAGGTGTGCCAGCTGTGCTGGTTTACCGAATGTCTGCTATCAGTTATGCTGTTGCCCGCAGGGTTGTTAGAGTGCCCTATGCAGGGCTCGCCAATCTGATCGCCGGCTCTGAGATTATGCCCGAATTACTTCAGGAAAATGCTACACCAGAAAAAGTCTGTGAAGCTGTTTCAGAGCTTCTCCTGAATGCGGCATACCGCAGGCGGCATCATAGGGGACTGGCTGAGGTCCGTGCGGCCCTTGGTGGCCCCGGAGTGGCCGAGCGGACAGCCGAACTGGCTTTTTCGATGATGGGAGATTTTTGATGGGGTTCCGGCTTGAAGACCGGCATAAAAAAGTGCTGGCCCTGGTAATGGAAAGTAAGTGGCGGCTTGCCATAGCCATGCTTTCCATGTTTCTTGTCTCATTGACAACGGTTGCATCCGCCTGGCTGATCAAACCCGTTCTGGATGATATTTTTCTGGAACGGGACATGGTGAAGCTCTATATGATTCCCATTGCAGTTCTGGTGGTTTTTGTAATTCGTGGTATCGGCATGTACGGCCAGGAATTTTTTTTGAATTATGTGGGGCAGATTATTATCCGGCATTTTAGAAATGCTCTGTATGACCGAATTGTTGATCTCCCCTTGCGGTTTTTTCAGTCTGAGCGCACGGGCGTACTGATGAGCCGTATCACCAATGATGTGAACTTGATACGGAATATGGTTTCCAATGTGGTTACCAGTTCTCTCAGGGATTTTTTTACTATTATTTTTCTGATAGTCTATACCTTTTATCAGATATGGAGCCTTGCCCTGATAGCGTTTCTTGTACTTCCTGCCGCATTTTATCCTGTTATTTACTTTGGAAGGAAAGTACGAAAAACAAGCACGGGTTGTCAGGAAGCCATGGCTGACATGAACGCCTTTCTTCATGAGACGTTTGCAGGCAATAAAATTGTGAAGGCGTTTGGCATGGAAACCTATGAAAAAAAACGTTTTCATGAGAAAACCAGTACCCTTTTTCGTCTGGAGATCCGTCAGGCCATTGCTAAATCCATGTCTTCTCCGGTGATGGAAGTTCTTGCCGGTGTGGGGATTGCCTTTATTATATGGTATGGGGGGTCACGTGTCATTGAAGGTGCGTATACACCAGGAACTTTTGTTTCCTTTCTGGCTGCTGTACTCATGCTCTATGATCCGGTAAAAAAAATGAGCAAGCTGAATAATGCTCTGCAGGAAGGTCTTGCTGCCGTAGACAGAATTTTTGAAATTCTTAATGAAAAATCAGAAATACGGGAAAAGGAAATCCCTCTGCTCCTTCAGGATACAAAGTCCTACGATGTATGCTTTAAGAATGTATCTTTTGCCTATACCGATGACGGGAAAAAGGTCCTTGACGATATCAGCCTTGAAGTTCGCTCCGGAGAGGTATTGGCACTTGTGGGAATGAGTGGGGGGGGCAAAACATCTCTTGTCAATCTGATCCCAAGGTTTTATGATGTGATATCTGGTTGTATTTGTATCGGCGGAGTGGATATCCGGGATTTTTCCCTGTCTTCCCTTCGTTCACGCATTGCTGTTGTCACCCAGGAGCCGATCCTGTTCAATGACAGTATTCGGGCTAATATTGCCTATGGCCGGTCATCCGCTACTACGGATGAGATTGAATACGCAGCCCGGGCAGCCTTTGCCCATGATTTTATCTGCCGAATGCCCAATGGATATGACACTCATATTGGTGAGTTGGGTAGTCGGCTTTCAGGGGGTGAAAAGCAGCGGATTTGCATTGCGCGAGCACTTGTCAAAGATGCTCCTGTCCTGATTCTGGATGAAGCAACATCCGCACTGGATACGGAAGCGGAGCAGCTTGTGCAGAAGGCCCTGGACAATCTGATGCAGGGCCGGACAACCTTTGTGATTGCCCACCGTCTTTCCACCATTACAGGGGCGGATTCCATTGCCGTTCTGGTGAATGGTCATCTTGTGGAAAAAGGTCATCATGATGCCCTGCTGGCAAAAAACGGGGCTTATGCAAAGTTGTATCGTATGCAGTTTGCAAGCAAAGAGGATATGGATGGATAGAATCTTTACCCGTACGGCAGATTGGTTTTTTAAGCCCGGCTTATTTTGCCTTTCTCCTTTCTTTGTTTTGTCATTTCTGTTGTCCGTATTGTTTTTTCTTGCCTGGCCTCAGGTTGATATCTGGTTCTCTTCTCTTTTCTGGACTCCGGAGAAGGGTTTTTTTCTTCGGGATCATGTTGTGTTTCGTCTTATTTATCTGTCCGTTGAATGGATATCCTATGGTATGGGTGTCTTCCTTCTTCTGTGGGCTTTTGCATACGGGCTTCATCCTTTTGTGCGAAGAATGGGAGGAGGCCGTTTTCTCTGCTCTGCCCTCCTTCTTTTTGTGCTGGGACCGGGGCTTGTTGTCAATCTGATATTCAAGGACCATATGGGGCGTGCTCGCCCTGCCCAGATTGAGGCATTTGGAGGACAGGCGGATTTTGTTCCGCCCTTTGTTTTTTCCAGGGAGTGTGAGCGCAACTGCAGTTTTGCTTCCGGTCATGCTTCGGTTGCTGCATGGCTTCTTTGTCTTGTTCTTCTTTTTAATGGATATGGGAAAAAAGTTCTGGTTTTTCTTGCCGGACTGTATTTTGTTCTGGTCGGCATGGGACGAATTGTGCAGGGCGGTCATTTTTTAAGTGATGTCATTTTCGCTTTTCTTCTTGTTTATGTGGTTGCGGCCCTTCTCCAATGGTCCTGCATAAAAAAACCGGCAGGATAAGTAACGGGTGTGTTGCAATGTTTTTTCTGGCGCTTCGGAATTTTCCGGGGCGTTTTTTTTTGCCTGTCGGATTTATGCGAGTAGCTGCGATGTATGCCTCGGGGTTCAGAAATATGGTTTTATTGGCCTGTTCATCATGTCGGGCTCAAATGATTCAATGGAAAAATGCACAGTATCGAATGGAGTCGGTTGGATTTTGTATTTGATCTGTTTGAGAAAAACATAGAAAAACAGAGAAAATTAAAGATAATAATCTTTTTTATTCTTCTAAACTGCTTTAAATGGTCTGTGGAATTGACAATCATTATATTAAAGCTTAATTTGATAATAGATTCGAATTGTATGGCCAGAATAAATAATGGACACAAAGGAAATATGGATTGGGAACGGTGTTTCTCGAAAAACTTTGGGTCCATGGAATTTTTTGTCGTGTTTTTTCTGGCCCGTATCTTTGATGCGGTGGCTGCGATTTCATGGTTTCCGGTAGTATCGGAAAAGGGAAGGGCGGCCCTGCCGCTGTCCCGGAATTAAAAAGGAGGATGGTTCATGAACACATCCAGCACCAGACCCCGCTATCGCCCTTATACGTTAAAAAATCTGCACGAACTTCCTCCGTACGATGTCATTCCGCCGCATCGTATGAGAGACATAAAGCTTGCTGCCAGGGTTTTACCTTTCAGGGTAAGCAATTATGTGGTTGACGAGTTGATAGACTGGGATCGTATACCCGATGATCCCATGTTCCAGCTGACCTTCCCCCAGCCAGAAATGATCCCAGAGTCAGATTTTCGCCGTCTCAGGAGCTGTGCTGCATCCGGTCACGAATCCGTTGCAAAGGCTGTGGTGCAGAAAATTCACATGGGTATGAATCCCCATCCGGCTGGCCAGATGGATTTGAATGTACCTGTGCTGGACGGTGAGCTTCTGAGCGGTATGCAGCATAAATATGAAGAAACGGTGCTGTTTTTTCCTGCTCAGGGTCAGACCTGCCATAGTTACTGTACCTATTGTTTCCGATGGCCCCAGTTTGTTGGGCTTGACTCGGCCTTTCGTTTTGCCTGTAATGATGAAACATTGCTTCCCCGCTATCTGAAAGAGCACAGAGAGGTTACGGATGTTCTTTTTACCGGTGGGGATCCCCTGGTAATGCATGCCCGGCTTCTAGAAAAATATATTCGCCCCCTTCTTGATAAGAAGCCCGGCAATCTGAGCAGCATTCGCTTTGGTACAAAAAGTCTTGCGTACTGGCCCTATCGCTTTACGGAAGATAAAGATGCGGATGACATAATCCGGCTGTTTGAAGAGATCATAAAGGCCGGGTATCATTTGACTGTTATGGCCCACTTCAGCCATGACAGAGAGCTTTCCACTCCGGCCGTGGAAACAGCCATGGCCCGAATAAGGGCTACGGGTGCTCAGATACGCTGCCAGGCTCCCTTGATCCGTCACGTAAATGATACAGCCGAGGTGTGGTCATCCATGTGGAAGCGGCAGATTGCCCTGGGAGCAATTCCCTACTATATGTTTATAGAAAGAGATACGGGGCCAGCAGGCTATTTCAATGTTCCTCTCATGGAGGCCTATCGTATTTTTACGGAAGCTTACCGCGGGGTTTCAGGACTTTGCCGCACAGTACGTGGACCATCCATGTCGGCTGGGCCTGGTAAGGTTCTGATGGATGGTGTGGCAGACATAGGTGGAGAAAGGGTAATGATTCTTAAATTCATACAGGCAAGAAATCCTGCATGGGTGAATCAGGTTTTTTTTGCCGCATGGAACCCCTCCGCGCACTGGCTGGATGATTTACAGCCTGCTTTTGGAGAAAAGTCTTTTTTTTACGACGCAGAATACAGGCGTATGCAGGATGCATTGAGAAGGCGAAGGGAAGGCGTAGCTGCCTGAAGCTTCATTCTGGTACTATCTTTACTATCAATACCCCCCATGACAGACTGGCTGCATGGAGGGTATTTTGTTTGGGAGCATAATGATGATAAGGGTTTCAGGCTTTTTCCACTGCCATAAAGCGTTCCACAAGTGGGTGGATGCAGTGGTAAATGTCTTCATCTGAGCCGTAGATGTCTACAACGTCCCGATTTTTTATGAGGTCTTCTATCACAAAAGCAGTAAGATATAAAGTGACCACATTGGGATTGGCTACGACCTGACGGTAGGGAGCAATTTTGAAGTCCAGATCAAAATCTTCCATGGAGGCGAGTCTTTCAAGCCCTTGAGCGATTTGTGCCTGAAGTCCGTTTTTGTTTGTGGTTTCAATAATTTCATTTTCCACAAGCTTCATGGAAACGGTATTGCTCAGCATGTCGGCGTGGTTACGCACCATATGCAAGGCCTGCCCCCGCTCCCGTTCTTTGGAGGATTCTATCCTGGAGAGGATTTTTGATTCACGGTTACTCGGGCGAAAAACCTTTGCCATTGAATGACCTCTGCGGGTTATGGTGTAAGTGACAAGTGCAGGGTATCGGCGGGATACCGTTCCCTGCGTCAGTAATTCTGTATCATAGGGAAAGGCTTGTTCCGACGCAAGAAAAAATCTTTGTTTTTTTCAGCACCAGGCTTCGATCTGTATCTGCACACTGTCTGTTTGGCCCCATTCTTTCCGGATGCGGAAGAGGCAGGTTTCAAGGTGACGGGGGAAGTAGCTGTTTTTGTTCACTCCAAAGACGACAGCAGGCATTTTTTGTGTGCGGATGCATGTTGGCTGCCGTAGTACAAGCCGTCGGTGATTGCCCTGTTGGCCCATGGGAGTACAGCTGATGACTTCGAGATTTTTGGCTGCGAAAATTGGCGCCGGATTTTCCATGCCAAAGGGTCCAAGAGCCTCTATTTCTGAAAGAAGCAGAGGGGTAAGGGAATCCAGAGTCACCAGGGCATCAGCCATAATAGGTGGGGGGATTCCGATGCTGTTATGGCAAGGGTGCAGCAGGGAGCAGAAGTGCTTTTGAAAGGCAGCAAGATTTTTATGCGAAATCCGAAAGCCTGCAGCCATGCTATGTCCACCATATTGTTCCAGCAAGGCACTGCAGTGGGTGAGGGTGGCATAGAGATCGATACCCGGTATGCTGCGGCCGGACGCCTGTCCGTATCCGTCTTTCATGGCTATGAGCAGGGCGGGTTTATGGTAGCGACGTACCAGTCTGGAAGCAACGATACCGATAACTCCGGGAGACCAGTCCTCACTGTGAAGAATAAGTGCGGGCTGATTGGAAAGGGAAGGTTTTTTCTCCAGTTCATCGGTGATCGGAATAAATATTCTGTTTTCTTCATTCTGTCTGGCGGTGTTCAGTCTGTCCAGTTCCAGCGCAAGAGGCATGGCCGTTTCAAGGTCGGGAGCACAGAGCAGACGAGCAGCGAGTTCGGGATGGGCCATGCGGCCTGCTGCATTGATTCTGGGTGCCAGCCGGAAGGCAATGGATTCACTGTCTATTGCCTCGCTGTGGATGCCGGCAACCCGGCACAGGGCCTGGATGCCCGGGCGTGGATTTTTGCGGATAACAGTGATGCCTGCGTGTACAAGGATGCGATTGACACCGGTGAGAGGTACGAGGTCGGCGATGGTTCCAATGGCAACAAGGTCTGTTTCCGGAAGCAGGGAAGGTTCTGGAAGGGTGTGCTGCCAGAAACCAGATTCCCTCAGTTTTTTTCGTATGGCCATGACAAGGTAGAAGGCAACACCGACTCCTGCCATCTGTCGAAGTCCCGATGGGCAATCAATTCGTTGGGGATTGACAACGGCTATGGCGTCCGGGAGCTCAGGGCCTGGTCTGTGATGGTCCGTGATGACAACATCGATTCCGGCTTTGCGTGCCTCTCGTATGGCCTCGTGACTGGAGATTCCACAGTCAACAGTGATGATCAGTCGGGTGCCGGTTTGGGTGAAGGCAGGAATATGAGAAGCCTTAAGTCCGTATCCTTCCTTTTCCCTGTGAGGCAGATGGAAAGCTGTTTTTGCGTTCAGGCGGGAAAGAAAGCCATAGAGTAGGGCTGTAGAGGTTATGCCATCGGCGTCATAATCGCCAAAAACGACAATGGATTCCCTTTGGGTTATGGCCTGTGCTATGCGATCCGAAGCCCGGTTGAGATCCTGAAGGGTATCGGGGTTGGGCAGTTTCTGAATGGAGGGGTAGAGAAAATCCCTGAGAGAGCGGATACCCGTGAACCCCCTGCCTGCCATAATGGTGGCTGTGAGAGGGAGACAGCCAGATGCACGTACCAGCCGTTCTATGACGTCGTCGTGGACGGAACGAAGGTGCCAGAGCAGGCCATTTTTTGAAGAGGCTCCGTCCGGAGTATGTCTGAATGAAGGAGGGGGCAAGGTCATTTTTTTGTTTGATCATGTACGGTCATGGTACGGACAAGCTCTGCCCATTTTAGACTTTGCAGTTCTTTAGCAGCATCATGCTGCAGCCTCTTTTTGATAATTTTTCGGCGGTCTCCGGCTTTAGTAATACCATAAAAAGGAAGCATATGGAAAAAGGCTTCATCCATATAGTCTTGCATGGGTACCATTACGTCTTTTCTTCGTGTGTAAAAAGCATCTTCTCCTTCGGCGCAAGGAGTGGAAAAAACGTTAAAATGGCGGCAGGCTAAAGGCCTCATGGGGTGAATGGAGCAGATTGTTTCCACAAGAAAGGCACAGGGATCTCCGGGTTGATAAGACAAAAGTTTTTTGGCGAGTTTTTCACGCAGGGGGTTCGGCATTACTTCTGTTGCGTACCATGATATGCCCACAAGCTCTATGGGGTAGACAGGGATGGAACGGTGTGTGATGCAGCAGGAGGCGCATCCCATGGAGCAGGCCAGTTTTTTGCCTTTGGTTTCTTCTCTGTGAATGGCGGCTGCAACCCCTTGATCCGCAATGTAGAAGGCATCCAGCAGCATGGGCAGCCAGCTGTGGTTGGCTTCACTCACAGGAAAAGTCAATCGCTTGATGTGATTGGCAAGTGGCAGATCGGTGCGTTTTTTTGCCATAACAGCCCCCTGGGGTACAGAATGTAATGGTCGGCAGTCTCATTTTTCTGCCTGCTGTACATGCCATACGGTTTAACGGTTACGCTTCCACATAAATATCTTTGAGGAGCCGTTTAAGGATGATTCGTTCTTCCTGTGAGAATGGTTCCATTATTTCCTGTGAAACCCGTTCTCTGTCTTCGTGGAGGGCCTGTTGATTGCTTATGGCCATTTCTGATAAGGAAACACGGATAACTCTTCTGTCATCCGTATCGCTGGTTTTATGAATCCAGCCTGATTCTGAAAGCCGTTCGAGGACTCCGGATACGGTAGCATTGTCAAGGATAAGCCGTTTGCCGATTTCTCCTGCCGTGAGTCCGTTTTCATTATAAAGGGCTTCAATCACCAGTCCCTGAACCGGAGTGAGTCCATACGGTTTAAGGTAGCGCTTGAGCACACCCTGTGCCCTCTGGTTGGCTTTGGCCAGAAGAAAGACAATAAAATGTTGATAACTTGGCATGGGGTTCCCGGCGATTCCGCCGGATATCCGGCTGGCTGAGGTAGATGGATGGAAACAGGATGGTTTCCTGTTTCACGTTGCTCAAACTTTTAAGGAGATATGGCCTGTCTGTCAAGGCGAAGAACTGGCAGGGTGGGTTTTTCTGTTTAGAAAAAAACTGTAAAAGAGGCTGTTCCCGTTCTGAGGAGAGGCTCGGAGCGGGAACAGGGCCGATGGCACAGGGCAGGTTATTCTACAATTCAGAATCGGTATTTGAGGCCAAGGTGCCAGGTGAAGTAGTCGATATCATCGAGGCCATCATGCCCTCCCACATACCCTGCCGCACCTTCCAGTATCCAGTGATCCGTAAGGCTGCGTTCAAGTCCCATGGCCAGCTTTCCGCAGGCACGGGTACGGTTGCTGACATAGCCGGGTGTTTTTATCTCGCCGGACTTGAAGTTAACCGTTACGTCCATAAGTCCTACGCCAACTCCGAGATAGGCTCGGGTAACATCTCCAAAGGGAGGATAGTATTTCATAAGGAGAATATAGGTGTTGATGTCAAGGCTGTCTTTGGAAAAAGGGTTATCCACATCGAATTTGCGCATGTGGTCAAACTGGAATTCCGTTGCCAGAGCGTCTGTCCAGCGATAGCCGATATTGGCATGAGCCGCAAAGGTGTTGTCCTGGTCCGGATCCACATTAAAGTTTTCCACTGCATATCCAATGGCCGCTCCCACTGTGAAGGGTTTGTCCACGGAAGAAGCAGCTGCGGAAAAAGGCAGCGTAAAACAGCAAAGAGCCAAAACAACAGAGCCGAGAATCCAGTTGCGCATGGGTGGGCCTCCTTGAAAAAGTCATGGGGAAAAAAGATGGTTCCTTTTTGGGAGCAAGGAACTGATTTTCATTTCTGCAATGTCGATACCATATGAATATATAATCACTTTTCGAATATAAAATCTATTTTTTTCTTCATTCTGTTCTTGTTGTCATCTTCTAACAATTTTATTTTATGTGTGTTTGGGTGTGCTTCTGCTGTGCGGTGGGGTTGAAGGTTATGGGTACTCTCATGCTCTCTTTGATGTGGCTGTCCGGTCCGTTTACAAAAGAGCTTTGTAATCTGAATGGAAGTGTCTGTTTTTTTGGCACCTGGCATTGTGAGATGGTGAAAGGGGGAGGAGTGTTTCATTTTAGCATCAGAAAAAATGAGAAACAACCAGACGCCATGCAAAAAAATCAATGTCGGAAAGGCTTTCCATGCCACGGAAATAGGCGGATTCCGCTGTGATGGAATATCTGTCTGACAGGCTGTGTCTGAGCCCGACTACCAGCTCCGCCGCTCCCCGTGTGACTTCTCTGTTTTCCTGTTTCATTTTATCGATATCGGCACTTTTGGCTCGCAGGAGGCCTATTCCTGCTCCCAGATATGGGCGGGTGTCACCATTGGCTTGAGGTTCATAGAGGAGGCGAAACATGGCACTGCGGGTATGGATTTTTCCTTTGGACAGGCTGTTTCCGACATCAAGGTTCCGAATTTTTTCCCCGGTTACCTGAAGGGTCCAGTTGTTGTCTGTGTGCCAGGACAGTTCGCCTCTCAGGCTGGGAGCAGGATCGTTATGGTTGCTGCTTCCAAAGGAATCCATGGCCATGCCGCCGCCGATACCGACAGAAAAGGATGGCAGAGAATCCGTCTGAGCGGAGAGGGGGATGAAGAAAGTAAACGAAAGGATCAGTAAAAA